>NZ_CP146516.1:0-300000 GCF_037081835.1 Spirobacillus cienkowskii
AAGCTACCCCATTTTTTAATTCATTACGAGTTCTTAACAGACTTATCCACACGTTATCCACATAGACATTGGTCACCCTCAACAAGTCATTTTTTTCCATATTTTAGAACGATTTTCAAGATTTTAAAAAAAAGTTATCCACATCAAAATGCAAAGTTATCCACATATTCACATAACCACAAAGTCAAAAAAATTGGATTGAGACTATGTGGATAAGTATGTGGATAACGTGTGGATAAGTATGTGGATAACTTTTTGCCTAAAAAAAAGACGGTGACTTATCCACACGATTTTGGGGTTATCCACATGTTATCCACATACTTATCCACATAAAAAAACCCTGTTTTTAGACAAAGTTATTCTTTAATAACATAAAGTTAAATTTACCGCGAGACAAGTTATCCACATAAAACCGCTTCACCTACTACTACTAACAAAATAAAGATTTTTAAATTTTATAGTGTATAAGAAGAAGGTGCTTCCAAACTCTTGCTTGAAGTGCATTAGACAATAGGTTAAGCAGACAGTTGCATAGGTAAATTTTTTTAAAGGTGGACATATGTTTAAAAAGAGCAAATGTTTTTTTTCATCCGACGTCCAAAATACTCACTGCGATATTTTTGCAGAATTTGAAAGAGATAAACTAGCAAGCGCTTTACTCTCTGTAAGCGCAGCACAAATTGACCCAGACATTGGTTGGGTACAATTATTCTTTCATAGATGGAAAACAAGTCGTCATATCTTCGATTAGTCATAATCTAGCCATTAAATGTGAAATTGCAGCATCTTATTCTGGACAAGGAATTATAAAAGTTTCAGGAAAACAGCTTTCTGATTATGTAAAGCAACTACCCTCAAACAAGGTTATTTTGAAAACAGAGTTTCCAACTCGTATTAGTTTAAAATGCGGAAGAAGCTCAGCTAAAATCCAGCTCATACACGATCAATCTCAAAGTCGCATTGACATTCCTGATCCTGGAACAATGATAACAATTAAAGGTAATCACATTGAAAACTGGGTTTCCAGCTTTAAAGATTTTGTTTCTGTTGATGACAATCGATTTTATGCAAATGGAGCCTTAATTTGGGCTGAACAAGCCACAAATAACAAACCAACTCTTAATGCTGTTGCAAGTGACGCGTTACGCTTAGCCAAGTCCACATTAAGCGAAGGAATAAAAATAGAGAGCCTTGATACAAGTCGTATTTTGATTCCAAGAAAAGCTTTAGAAGAGTTAAAAAGAGTCTCTTCTGCTGCACCAGAAAAAGAATTTTGTCTTAAATGGCATGAAAAAGAGCTTTTTTTCTCTGTTGAAGCAGATGAATACACAATGCTTGCGAAGTGTATTGCAGGCCAATATCCTCCATATGAATCAGCTATTCCTCAAAAAATTAACACAGAAGTTCAGTTGGATTTAAAAGCAATCCAAGATAGCGTAAGGCGTTCCTTATTGTTTGCAGATAAAAACAAAGTCATGAAACTTTTGTTTGAAAATTCTTTGCTTACTATGGCAAGTTGTACCCCTGGTCAAAAAGAGGGCGAAGAGGTTATAGAACTTAATATTTCTGTACAGTCTCCTTTTGAAGTCAATTATAATGGTTCTTTGATTATGGGTATTTTAGGAGTTTTGACTGGTTCTAGGGTACAGTTTGCTTGGGAAAATACGACACGACCTGTTAAAATAACAGGCGAAAACGAAATAGGGCTAGATGTGTTTTACCTGCTTGTACCAGCCAGGTTTTAATTTCATTTATTTTTTAATTTTAGATTAAAGAAAAGAGCTATGTTTAATAAACTCAATTTTTTTGTGTGTACTTCTGAGAATTTTGAAAAAGCTGATGATGAATATGGTTCTTCAAATATTACAGTTTTAGAGGGATTAGAAGCTGTTAGAAAAAGACCTGGAATGTATATTGGAAATACAGGTTCTGTTGGTCTTCATCATTTAATTTATGAAGTTGTTGATAATTCCATTGATGAATATTTAGCTGGTCATGGTTCAAAAATTGATATTGTTTTACATTTAGATGGTAGTGTAACAATTTCTGACAACGCTAGAGGTATTCCTGTTGGTAAACACCCTTCGGGTAAAAGTGCTCTTGAAGTTGTTATGACTGTTCTTCATGCAGGCGGTAAGTTTGATAATGAAGTTTATAAAACATCAGGTGGATTACATGGTGTTGGCGCTTCTGTCGTGAATGCTTTATCTACTTTTTGCAGAGTTGAAGTTAAGAAAAATGGTGGTGTTTTTGAGCAAGAATACAAATGCGGAATACCACAATATGATGTAAGAAAGATTGGTGATACTTCTGGCCACGGTACATCAACAACGTTCAAACCAGATCCAACTATTTTTCAAGAAACAACCGAATTTAGTTTTGATTATTTGAGTGCTCGATTGCGAGAATTGGCCTTTTTAAACAAAGGCATTTGCATTAATCTTGTTGATGAAGTTAATGATAAATCTCAAGAGTTTAAATATGATGGCGGTTTAATTAGCTTTGTTGAATATTTAAATCGAAGTAAAGTTGTCATTCATAACAAACCTATTTATATGTTTTTTGAAAAAGAAGAAACGGTCATTGAAATTGCTTTGCAATGGAATGATAGTTATTCTGAAAGTGTTTATTCATACGCAAATAATATTAATACAGCTGAAGGAGGAACTCACTTAACAGGTTTAAGAGGAGCTTTAACCCGTGTTATTAATCAACTTGCATCAAATGATAAAGCTGTTCAAAATTTAAAAGAAGGTTTGTCTCCTGATGATATTCGCGAAGGTTTAACTGGCGTTGTCCATGTTAAGTTGCGTGATCCTCAATTTGAAGGTCAAACTAAAAATAAATTAGCAAATTCAAGAATTAGAACTCTTGTTGAAAGTTCGTTAAACGAAAAATTAAGTGATTATTTTCATGAAAATCCAGATGTCGCTAAGAAAATTATATCTAAAATAGTAGATGCTGCTCGGGCGAGAATCGCTGCGCGCAAAGCCAAAGAGCTAACTCGCAGAAAAAGTGCTCTTGATTTGGGAGGACTTCCAGGAAAAATTGCAGATTGCCAAGACAGAGATCCTGCAAATTGTGAATTATTTATTGTTGAGGGAGATTCTGCGGGAGGTTCTGCAAAACAGGGGCGAGACAGAAAAACGCAAGCAGTTTTGCCATTAAAAGGAAAGATACTCAACGTAGAAAAAGCAACTACTGATAAAATGCTCTCCAACCAAGAAATTCGATTGTTAGTTCAAGCTCTAGGAACAGGAATTGGGCGGCATGACGATGATGTCGATATTTCTAAACTTCGTTACCATAAAATAGTAATTATGACGGATGCGGATGTTGACGGTGCTCATATTAGAACCTTATTTTTAACGTTCTTTTATAGACAAATGAAGGAAATTATAAAAAGAGGGCATTTATATATTGCTCAACCTCCATTGTACCGTTACAAAAAGAATAAAGTAGAGCATTACTTAAAAGATGAGTCTGCACTAGAAAAATTTTTGGTAGAAACATCTATGCAAGAAGCATCAATTTCAGATGCAAATGGTAGCACTATTGAGTTATCTGTTGTAAAAAATATGCTTTCTTGCGTAGAAAGAAGAAATAGAATTACAAATATTTTGGCTCGTAGAAGAAGCTTAGTTGTTATTAATTATCTTTCAGGCCAATTATCTTTAACTCCAGATATTTTTTATAATAAATCTGATTTTGAAAAATTTGTAGATATTTTTAAAATGCATATTTTAAAATATGGTCATGTTTTCACTAAAGTTGATTTTGATAATGAACATAATAGGTACTATGCCTCTTTTGATATTCAATTATCAGGTAAGCCATATCACTTTAAGCTTGATTTTGATTTTGTCAGTTCACCAGAATTTGAAGAACTCAAAAAGCTTTCTAATCAGTTAGAGACTGTGTTTTCTTTACCATTAAAATATTCTCACGATAAAAAAACAAAAGTTTTAGGTTCTTGGATAGAATTGAGAGAGTTTTTATTAGCAGAGGGAAGAAGTGGTGCTTATATTCAGCGTTATAAAGGTTTAGGAGAAATGAACGCAGAACAATTGTGGGAAACTACAATGCAACCTTCTACGAGACAATTTCTTCAAGTGACTATTGAAGATGCAATGGCTGCAGATGATATTTTCTCAATGCTTATGGGCGATGATGTGCCTCCAAGAAAAGAGTTTATTGAATCTAATGCATTAAATGTAAGAAATCTCGATGCTTAATTATAGTAACAAAAGTTTGGAAAAAATATTATGTCACAAGAAAAACTAGGTGTTATTTCTGCTAATATTAATGATGAAATGAAAAATGCATACCTCGATTATGCCATGAGCGTAATTATAAGTCGTGCATTACCAGATGTTCGTGATGGTATGAAACCTGTTCATAGGCGTATTTTGTATGCAATGTATGAACAAAATAACTTATTTAACAAACCTTTTAAAAAATCTGCTCGTATTGTAGGTGATGTGCTGGGTAAATACCATCCACATGGTGATAGCGCAGTTTATGGTGCATTGGTTCGTTTAGCGCAAGATTTTTCGATGCGTTATCCATTAATTGATGGTCAGGGGAACTTTGGTTCTATTGATGGCGATTCTGCTGCTGCAATGCGTTATACAGAAATTCGTTTAGCAAAAATTTCTGAATCTCTAATGGATACTATCGAAGAAGATACTGTCGATTTTGGGCCAAACTATGATAACAGCGAAATGCAACCCTTAGTCCTACCAACTGTTCTTCCACAGCTTTTGATTAATGGTCAAAGTGGTATAGCGGTTGGAATGGCAACAAATATTCCTCCACATAATTTAACTGAAGTTTTGGATGCACTTCTGTATTTGCTCGAAAAAGATAAAGTTACAGTCGATCAATTAATGCATTTTGTTAAAGGCCCAGATTTTCCAACTTATGGGATGATATGTGGTTTAAAAGGTATTCAAGACGCTTATCGTACTGGCCGCGGAAGTATAGTTGTACGTGGCAAAGCTTTTGTTGAGACAATAAAAGGAGGCCGAGAGCAAATTGTTGTGACTGAACTTCCTTTTCAGGTTAATAAGTTAACTTGGATAGAAAAAATTGCGGAACTTGTAAAAGAAGAAGAAATTTCTGGAATATCTGACATTAGAGATGAGAGTAATAAAGAAGGTATTCGGGTTGTTATCGAAGTTAAAAAAGGTGACAACGCAGAAGTGATATTAAACCACTTGTATAAGCGGACAAGACTCCAAGATACATTTGGCGTAAACATGGTTTGCATAGTCAGAGGTGTTCCAAGATTACTTAACCTAAGAGAATCTTTGGGATATTTTCTTGATCACCGACTCGAAGTCGTGACTCGTCGCACAACGTATCGACTACGCAAAGCTGAAGACCGTTTGCATATTCTTGAAGGTTTAAAAATAGCAGTTGATAACATAGATAAAGTTGTTGCAGTGATTCGTGGTGCCGAAAGTCGTGATGATGCTAAAGAAAAACTTGTTTCAGCATATTCACTTTCAGAAAAACAAGTAAGCGCTATTTTAGATATGCGCTTAGCACAATTAACAGGATTAGAGCGTGACAAAATACTCGCAGAGCATAATCAAACTGTTTTAATAATAAATGATTTAAAAGATATCTTACAAAAGCCTGAAAGAGTTCGAGCAATAGTTAAAGAAGAATTTATTCAGTTAAAAAATACCCATGGCGACAAAAGAAGAACAGAAATCGTTGTCGATGCAGGAGAAGTTGATATTGCAAGTTTAATTCCTCCAGCAGATGTTTTTGTTACTTTTTCTAGTACTGGTTATATTAAAAGAGTAAATTTAGACGAATTTAAAACTCAAAATAGAGCTGGTAAAGGCAAAACTGGTGCCGCATTAAAAGAAAATGATGTAGTGAGATTTACTTTCCATGCCCATACGCATGATTATGTTTTGATGTTTTCGAATTTAGGTAAAGTTTATAGCTTTAAAGTATACGAATTACCAGAAGCTTCAGCTACTGCCAGAGGAAAGTCTCTGAATCAAATTTTAACAATGTCTAGCAACGAGCAGATTACAGCAATGTTGCCAGTAAAAGAGTTTATAGAAAACAATCAAATACTTATGGTGACTAAGCAAGGTACTATAAAGAAAACTGATTTGACTTCTTTTGCCAACATTCGTTCTGGTGGTTTAAGAGCTGTGACTCTTGAAGATGGAGACACATTAGTTTCTGTTAAAATAACTTCTGGAAAAGATGAAATCATCATTGCAACTGCTAATGGTAAAGCAATTCGTTTTGATGAAGAAGATGTGCGTTGCATGGGCAGAACGGCAAAAGGCGTTAAGGGAATTACTCTTGATGAAGAAGAAAAAGACTATGTTGTTACTGCTGAGGTTGTAAAAAATCAGCCATTAGAAGCCAGCCGTGCTCAAGAAAGCTTGTTGGTTGTGACTGAAAATGGTTATGGAAAAAGAAGCAAACTAGATGAATATAGAAAGACAAGTCGTGGAGCTAAGGGTGTTAAAACCATAAAAATAAGCGAAAGAAATGGCAAAGTGATTAGTATGATGTCTGTTGCTGCTGGCACAGATATTATGCTGACAACAAATACAGGACGAGTTCTTAGAATTTCAATTGATTCTTTACGTGTTATGGGAAGAGTCACTCAAGGGGTTTGTTTAATGCGAATTCTTGATGATGAAAAAATTGTATCTGTCTCGATGCCTAGTGAATTTGATGACACCCCTGTAACGCATATAGAATCTAGTGACGAAATTGAGTGATTGTGAATGATATGAAAAAATTAATTACGTCTTTTTGTTTGTTTTTGACATCGTTTTTATGTTTTTGTGCTAAAAGACCTCTTGCACCAGAAATAGGAGATAATATTTCTTTTCCTGGAGCGATTGTAGCCTTAAATTCAACTAATTTTTTAGTGTTAAATACTTCTGGAAATGGTGAGTATTCAAATGGCAGTATTCAAAGCTATTCAGTTAACAACTCAGGCATTCATTCTTTACAAACAGTAATGCCTGTTCCTGCCCATGGTTCTGAACTTGCTGTCAGTGATGATGGAAAGCTAGTTGCGCTGTCTTTTGACTCTTCATACCCATCTACTGAAATTTGGTTTTATGATTACTCAAATTCTTTGCCAACAAGTCTTTCTAACTTAAAACTTGTTTTGCCTTCATCCGTAGCAAAACAATCTGTTAAAAATTTAGGTATTTTTAGAAGAAGTATTGATAGTAGTGATACGAATTATTATGTTTATGGAACAATGACTCCCTTTGTTCAAGAAGATAACATAACTGGAGCCAAAACACCTGCAAGAGTGTTTGTTGCAAAAGTGAACAGTGCTTTTACCTCTACTGAATTGCAGTTTATTTTGTCTTATGGTTTAAATGATCCAAAGTCACTAGTGCGTAATTCAATTTCTAATTTAACAAGTAATTCATCAAGCATACAATATAAGTTTGGCTTTTCTTCCCCTACCTATGATGCAGTTCATGATTTATTTATTGCATTTCCTACTGGGGTAACGGAAGGCAAAAATGAATTAGTTGATGCGCTTCCTTATTTTGCTGGAGTTGCGGGAGCCAATCAAAAAACATGTTCTGGTGGCGCTGTGAATTGTCTTCAAACAGATTTTAGAACTGTTTCATTGGCTGCAGTAGATATGGCAGATATTGTGAACTCCAAATCTTTAAATTTATCGACATATTTTGTTCCTTTAGGTTGGAATCAAAATGGCATGTCATATGCTTCAACAACTAATGGTATTAATATCTTAAATGGTTCTGATCGCTCAAAAATTGATGTAAGTAGCTTTTCGTTTCAAGCAGGTTTTTGGTCTTCGTATTGGGCTAATTCTGTAAACAATGGTTCGGGGCCAACAGGTTCTGCTGTTGGT
This sequence comes from Spirobacillus cienkowskii, assembly GCF_037081835.1. GTDB lineage: Bacteria > Bdellovibrionota_B > Oligoflexia > Silvanigrellales > Silvanigrellaceae > Silvanigrella > Silvanigrella cienkowskii. The sequence goes on from NZ_CP146516.1 coordinate 7,892, forward strand.
TGTTACAGTTCCACATCAGCAACTAGCCTTGTAAATCAGTATTCTATTTTGGGTGATAATTCTCTATTTGTTGTTAAAAGAGGAAATAATGGATCGAATGACAAATCTGGAACAGAGTCTTCTTCTGGATATGGAAATGAAGTTTTTGGAGTTACGGGTTTAGAGCTTTTAAAAGCGAATATTAGCAGTATTAAAGGAACAAGAGGCACATCTTTAGATGATTCAGATTTTAAAAATATTGCAAATATTCAGCTTATTGATCAATATAATACGACCACTCCTAGTATTAAAAGCAATTGGGTAAATGGAGCATCTGGCACCAAAAACGCAGGTCCATTAACATTTTTTATGTACTCACGAACTTCGCAAGTAAAGGCGCCTCAATCTGATAAAGATATTTTTAAAAGCTTTAATACAGGTATAAAAAACTTTGGTGTGTTAAAATTTCCAGGAAATGTCTGTTTACCTTATTGGGCAAGGCTTTCATACTCAACTTCTTCGCTAGGCAGGGATTCAAGTTGGTTAACTTCTAACCCATCATCTTTAAGCGGTAACCAAACTTATCCAAATTTAGTGGTTGATCCATTAAAACCTTCAATCTTTTCGTTTCAAGCAGCTAATGGAGAAGAGGCATGTACTGATGTTTCTCCTGTTGCTAGTACACCTCAAATTTTTTGTATAAACTTTATTTATGGAAAAATTTCTCGCTTTACAGTTCAGCAAACAGATCCTGTTTTTACCCTAAATTAATTAAGGTGAATTTATGAAAATATTTATTGATTCGGCTGATATTGATGAAATTAAAACAGTAGCAGAGCTTGGAGTATGTGATGGAGTCACTACAAACCCAACTCTCATTGCAAAATCTGGAAAAGATTTTAAATCGGTATTGTTAGACATTATAAATATTATACCAGGACCTGTTTCTGCAGAAGTGATATCTCAAAACTGCAAAGATATGCTTCGTGAGGCAGAAGAACTCATAAAAATTGCAAATAGTATTGTGATTAAGTTACCGTTAACTCAAGAAGGCTTAAAAGCATGTAAGTTTTTAACTGGTAAAGGAATTAAAACCAACGTGACGTTGTGTTTTAGTGTTGGCCAAGCTCTTCTTGCTGCAAAAGCTGGGGCAACATATATCTCACCATTTATCGGTCGGCTTGATGATATTGGCGAAGAGGGTATTCGGCTTATATCTGAAATAAAAGAACTTTACTCATCGCATAAAGTTGATACCAAAATTCTTGCAGCAAGTATAAGAAATCCAAGGCATGTTACAGACGCTATTATTGCTGGCGCTGATGTCGCAACAATACCCTATAAAGTGTTGATTCAACTTTATAAGCATCCGTTAACCGAAAAAGGCTTGGCTCAATTTATTGAGGATTGGGAAAAGTCGGGACAAAAAAACATTGTTTAATTTTAGAAAAGTTTTTTATTTATGACATTTTTAATATTTACATCCAATCAAGGAAAACTAAAAGAATTTAAAAATATTTTAAAGCCTGAGGTTCCAGTTATAGGAATTAATGAGTTAAAAAAACTTTCTAATGATCACGACAAGCTATTAAATCCTATTGAAAATTCAGATATTTTTTTAGCAAATGGTTTTGTAAAAGTTATTTCAGCAATCACATTTTTGCACAATAATTTAGAAAAAACTAAAGAACTTAATATTAATAGAATTATTGCAGATGATTCAGGTTTGTGTGTTCCAAATTTACATTTTTTACCTGGGGTTCACTCAGCTTCTTTTGGTGGAGAACCTCGTGATGATGCGAAAAATAGATTTAAATTAAGAAATCAGATATTAAGTTCTGTTCATTCTTATCATTTTAAAGATGAAAAAAGATTAAAAGGATTTTTTATTTGTTTTCTGTTTGAAGTTAATTTTAATACTATAACCAATAATTCTAGTTTATTAATTAAAGATTCTATCGATTTTGTTAATCCTAAGACTATTCATTATGAAAAAGAAATTCTAGCAAAAATTAACTACGAACAAAATTGTTTTGGAGATGGTTTTATTTTGAATATTCCATTTTCTGATTTTAATTCAAAACTTTCAGATCAGAATTTTGTAAGAGTTAGTGTAGGTTATTGTCGGGGTGAAGTTTCTTCTCAAGAACAGAATTTAGTTGAGGGCGCTGGACATGGGTATGATTCATTATTTTACCCAATGCAAAATAATAACTTATCTTTTGCAAGCATTTCTTTAGAAGAAAAAAATAAGCAGAGTCATCGAGCTTTTGCAATGCAAAAAATCAGTAAAAAAAGTTAAATTTAATTTTTAATCAGCTTCAAATTGCAAGATATATGGTCCCCAAGAGGGCTGTTTTGCTTCTGCAAGTGGGATATCTAATGCCTTTTGATAAGCCCCATCTTTAGTCATAACAAAAAGTTTTTTTGTACCGTAGCGAGTTCCTTTTGAATTTCTGTCGGATTGAAAAATTATAAATCTTCCATCAGGAGACCAACTCGGCTTTTCGTTATCACCTTGGTTTAAAGTTAATCTTTCAATATTAGAGCCATTTGCGTTAATCTTGAACAAATCCCATCTATCAATATCTCGGTCATAACTTGCAAACGCAATAGTTCTGCTGTCTGGTGACCAACTTGCAGAGGCATTATACCAACCTGCATAAGTGATCCGAGTATTGCTATCGTTTTCTAAATCTTTAACAAAAATCATAGGTTTACCAAATTTTGTGCTTGTATAAGCTAAAAATTTACCATCAGGAGAAAAAGAAGGTTCTACCTCAATTGCGCTTGTATCAATTAAAACTTTTTTATTACTGCCAAACTTGTTCATACTAAAAATATGGGTAGAGCCGTCGTTTGTGCTGGATGAGAACGCAATTGTATTGCCATCAGGTGACCACGATGCGCCAGAGCTGTTTGGCATATTAGCGACTACTCGAAGCTCTTGTTTTGTGTTTAAGTTGTAAGAATATATTTCGGGTTTACCCGATTTAAAAGATGTGTAAGTAATTTTTGTACCATCTTTTGTCCATGTTGGACTTAAATTAACAGAATTATTATTGGTTATTTGTTTTAAATTTCCTCCATCAAAGTCAGAAATATATATTTGTCCATTTGTATCAGAATGTTTTCTTCCTACAAAGACAATTTGCGACATAAATGGACCTTGAGTGCCTGTTAAAGCTTCAATAAGTAAGTCACCAAATCTTTTTAAAGCAACATCAACAGATTTAAAATTAAGGTTTAAATAGCTTTTACCAATAATTAAATTTTGAGTTTTAACGTCAAATAATCTTAACTCTAAATTAAATCTATTTTGTGATGAAGAAATATTGAAATTTCCTATAATTACATATTCTGTTTTTAATGATTTCCAAGTTGTCGCTTGAAATGGCAATAGATTTTGTTTTGAATTATTTTGTTGAGTTTCTTGAGAAATAAATTCAAACCAATTAGTAAATGCAAGAATATTGTGCATTCTTTTTGTGAATTTGTTTAGATCAGTATTGTTTATAGGAATTGATTTATCTATTAAAAAAAAGTTAGGTATTGTTATTTTTATTTTTTTTACGCCAGGAGCACCAACATCAATAGTATTATCTAATTTATTTTCTGGAACTTCATCATCAGCATTTGCAATTTTAATATAGTTATTATTTTCAAGATTTTTTTTTGGATTAGTTCTTAAAAATTTTGTTTTATTAGAAAAACTAAAATCTTCTTTTGCAAATAAAGGTTTATAGTTTAGTACTAATAAAAAAATTAAGAAAGTAAAGTGTTTTAAAAAATATTTAAATTTCATAAATATCCTCATTATTTAACAGTTTTAGAAGTATAAAAAGCCTCAAATTTTTTAGGAGGATTGATATCTTTTGGAGGGCGTTCGTCTACAGGGAAAGTGCTTTCTAAAGAATTTAATACTAATGTATCAAATTCTTTATTACCACTAGAAGAAATAATTTTAGGTTTACCAATTAGGTAACCATATTGATTAATTGTAAATTCAACTTTTGACTTTAAAGAGGCAGGAAAGCTTGTGCCTTCTGAAGTTAGCCAATTTAATTTTAATTGTCTTCCGATGTATGCTTTATAAGTATTATAACTTTTGCTACTTACTTTTCCTTCTAACACTCCAGAAGGAGAGTCTGCAAAAGGATTGGCTGGGCTATCAGAAGGAGAAGCAAAAGGTGATTTATTAACCACATCTGGTGTATTTAACTTTCCATCTGGCTTTGTTTCGTCTTTGTTTCTAACTCCATCAGTTTTCATGCTACTACTTTTTCTTGTGTCTATTTCTTTTCTATTTAAAAAATCTTCTAATTTAACTTTTTGTTTATCTTTTTCTGGAATAGGCCCCAATGGTTTGTTGTTAAGTGTAATTTCCTTTTTTTCTTTTTTTTCCTCAGATTTTACAAGTTTTTTTTGTTCTTTAAATAATGCTTTTTCTGAATCGTCTTTAAATTTAATTTGATCTTCTATGCTTGGAGAAGTGTCGGGAGTAATATTTTTTGTAAGCTGTGGTAAATCTCGAATAGTTTTAGTTGCCTCAGTTTCACCAATTTCATCTGAGTTACTTTTTTGAGCTGTTTGAGAGTTATTGTCATTTATGCCAAATGTTACTTCTATAAATTCAATTTTTTTATTTTGCAGTTGCATAAAGTATGAGGCAATAAAAAATAAAATTATTAAGCAGCAATGAAGGGATAAAGAAATATAAAAATGATTTAATTGAGGTTTATAAATTTCTTTTACTTCCTTTGGAGATAAAAACGGAATTTTAAAATTGCTATGTTTTATGTCTATTAAGGGTTGTTTTATTTTTAAATTTAAAGGAATTTCTGAGATTTTTATAAATTTATTGCTATTAAGAGGTTTATCATAAATACTATAATTAGAGTATCTAGAAAAGTAAATATGATTGTTTGATGAATAATATGTTTTATTGTATTTAATCATATTGTTTTCATCAACATCAGGAAATTTATAATGATTTTTATTAATTAATTCATTTTTATTAATCATTTTTTATCACGTTTATTGTCACCAACCATACCAATTCTATCAACACCGGCTTTTTGTGCTGCAGCCATAGCACTCATAACTTTTCCATAAGGGACTCCGTCATCAGCTCTAATAAATATAGAAGTCTGCTCTTTGTTTTTAAATGAATTTTTAATTTGGTAAACTAAATTATTTTCTTTTACAAGAGTTTTTCCTAAGTACATTTCACCTTTTTTATTAATAGAAAGTACAAGTGAGTCTGAAGATAAAGATAATGGTTTTGTATTTGATGTTTTAGGTAAATTAACATTGACTCCAGATATTGCAAATGGTGCTGTAACCATAAAAATAATAAGTAAAACAAGGCACACATCAACAAAAGGAGTCATATTAATTTCTAAAATTAAACTTGAGCTTTTTTGACTTTCTGAACTAAAATTTTCATTGTCAAGATGAAAAGACATATTTAAAATTTCCTATTATGTATTTTCATGATTTTCTGGTTTTATAGTGTAGTGTCTTTCTAAAATATTAATAAAATCAGCAGAAAATCCATCTAATAAAACAAGGTGTTGTTTGATTCTATTTATTAAAATATTGTAAAATACAACTGCAGGAATTGCAACAAACAAACCTAAAGCTGTTGCAACTAAAGCTTCAGAGATTCCTGGAGCAACAGCAGCTAAACTCGAAGCTCCGCTAGAGCCGATATCGTGAAACGCTCTAATAATTCCAATAACAGTACCAAAAAGTCCAATAAAAGGGCCAGCAGAAGAGCAAACGGCGAGTATACTTAAATTTGTTGCGAGGTTTGCTTCTTCAATCATTTTTTGTCTTGAAAGCGTTCTTTTCACTGTATCAAAAACGATAGGGCTTGTTGCGCCACGTTTTTCTCGAGTTTGTAGCAATCGAATCATCTCGTTAAATCCAGAACGAAAAACCTCGCGAGCTGGGCTATATTCCATATCTTTTACTCTTAAATTTAATTCAGAAAGGCTTTTTGCTTCCCAAAAACTACTTAAAAATTTTTCAGATAAATAGTGCATTGTATTTAAAGTTCGCATTTTACTAATTATAACTAACCAAGCCCATACGCTCATACCTATTAATAAAATCATGATTGCCATACCAATTGGTCCACCATTTAATATGATAGAAAACCAATCGATTTTTGATGAAACAATAGGATTATCCATAAAAACCTTCCAGTAAATTATATTTCAAATAGAAATTATTAAATCTTTTTGCACTGCAAATTGTAAAATTCTTTTAGCAATTTCTTCTTGAGTTGATTTTGTTGAATCTAAGGAAATCGCATCAGTTGCTGGCTTTAAAGGAGCGATTGATCTGTTTTCATCTCTCGTATCTCTTTCTTGAATTTCTTTTACCAATTCTTTTAAGTTTGAAGAGTGGCCATTTTGATATAATTCTTTGTACCTCCTTTCAGCTCTTTCTGATATTGATGCGGTTAAAAATATTTTTAAAGGAGCATCAGGAAATACAATTGTCCCCATATCTCTTCCATCAACAACGGCTCCATGGTTATTAAGTACAATTTTTCTTTGAATTGGTAGTAATCTTTTTCTAATAAAATCTTCTTGAGCAAGTATGCTTGCTAATTGAGAAACCACAGGAGTTTTAATTTCATCAGTCACTTCCCGTTCTCCAATAAAAACCCGACCATTCGAAGATTCTTGACGATATCTTTCGTTGATGAAAGATATAAATCTTTCAATATTTTCAAAATCTTTTTCTGTTAAATTTGCTTCGTGAACAAGAAGAGCAAGAGTTCTATATATTGCGCCAGTTGTAACGTAAATCCAACCTAATTTTGCTGCAACTATCTTGGCTACTGTGCTCTTACCAGAGCCTGCTGGGCCATCTATTGTTATTACTTTTAGTTTATTGGATGGGTGGCTTTCAAAGTTTGTCATAGTATTCCTTTATTGGAGATTTAAAGCAGCTTCAACACTCTCCCATGATTCATTCCACTCGGTGTTAATTGGTGTTTTAGAATTATAATGAGATATTGGTGCCATGTTTTGAAATGCGCCAATTTTAAAGTATTTTTTCATTCGTTCATTTTTGAGATCATTATAACTCATATTACACAAACTATTTAAACCACTTTCAATAACGTCGGCAATAGATTGAATAGCTTGCTTGCTTTTCCAATGAGCACCACCAAGAGGTTCTTTAATGATGCCATCAATAATCCCATTTTTTAGTGCTGTTTCTGCAGTAAGACCAAGAATATTTGCAGCTTTATCTGCTTGTGTTCCGTCTTTCCAGAGAATTGAAGCACATCCTTCAGGAGAAATTACACTGTAAGTAGAATATTCCATCATATACGTTTTGTTGGCGACTCCAATTGCTAAAGCGCCGCCACTCCCTCCTTCTCCAATAACGACAGAGATGATTGGAACCGAAAGAGCACTCATCTCCATGATATTTTTAGCGATAGCTTCACTTTGGCCGCGTTCTTCAGCATCCATACCGGGGTAGGCGCCAGGAGTATCTATAAAAGTAACAATTGGGAGTTTAAATCTCTCTGCTAATTGCATTATACGTAATGCTTTTCTGTAACCTTCAGGTTTTGGCATTCCAAAGTTTCTTTTCATATTTTCTTTAGTGCCACGACCTTTTTGATGACCAATTATTATTATTTTTTTATTTCTAAATATCGCAAGTCCAGTTACAATGGCTTTGTCATCTGCAAAACTACGATCACCATGTAATTCAATAAACTCAGAGCATATTTGATTAATAATGTCTAACGTATATGGTCTATTTGGATGTCTTGAAAGCTGAGTGATTTGGTATGGAGTTAAGTTAGAGAAGATCTCTTTTGCTAGTATTTCAAATTTATTTTCAAGAATGGAAATTTCTTCGTTTAATTCTTTAGTATATTCTATTTTAAAAGGAAAAATTGAGGTTTGTTGTACCACTAGCCTAAGTTCTGAAATTCTATTGTATAGTTCTAGTAATGGTTTCTCAAGTTGAAGAATATCCATGTTGTTTTCGCCTTCTTAAAGTGCTTGTATGACTCATTGAGTAAAGTTCATTACGAACTCTAAGCATTGTTTAAGTTGGTAGCAAAATTGAGCCTTTTGGTCAAAAGAACTGAGGTAGTTTAAAATGAATCATTTTGACACATCTAAAAAACCAGAAGATATAAAGCAAAATATGCAAGATATTATTGTAGATACTACTGGTATAAGCTGGGTAGATGGTGATAATGGTCGTTTGTTTTATAGGGGAATTAATATTGCAGAGCTAGCTGCCCACGCTTCTTTTGAAGAAACAGCTTGGCTTTTATTGGTAGGAAAACTTCCAGATAAAATCAAATTAGATGCTTTTAGTTGGGGTCTTAGAAACATGTCCAGTTCTCAAGAAAAAATTATTAGAATTATAAAAGAATTCCCCCAGCATTCGAAGCCTTTATTAATTTTACAAACAGCTCTTGCTGCTTTAGCAAGTATTGATAGAAATGAAAATTATTTAGAAGAAGAAAACTTTATTGAAAAAGTGATGAGAATTATTGCGCAAACACCAGTAGTTTTATCAGCCGCATATAGGCATTATTTAGGAGTTCCATTACTGGAGCCACGATCTGATTTGTCGTTTGTTGAAAATTTTATTTATATGCTTTTTGGTAAAATTCCAACAAAAAACCAAAGTCGTTGTATGGAAATAGCTTTAATAATACAAATGGATCATGGTTTTACTCCTTCTACTTTTATAGCTCGTTCGGTAGCTTCTACACAAACAAATTTTTATTCTGCAACAAGTGCAGCGGTTGGAGCTTTAACAGGAAATTTACATGGAGGAACTAGCGCTTTGGTGATTGAATTGATTAAAAATGCTAAAAACAGTGGTAATGTGAAAAATTATATTTATAATTTACTAAATTCTGGTGGAAAAGTTGTAGGTATGGGGCATAGAATTTATAAAACAATGGATCCTCGTGCTATAATCTTTAAAGATTTACTTTCTCAGTTAACAAGTAAAGATGAAAAAGAAAATGACTTTAATATTTTATTAGAAATAGAACAAGTTGCTAGAAAATATTTTGAAGAAAAAATGTTACCAATATATGCAAATGTAGATTTATGGAGTGGAGCAGTATATAAAAAATTAGGAATACAGCCTGTTTTATATTCTGCAATTTTTGCTGCAGCAAGAATAGTTGGTTGGTGTGCACATATTTTGGAATTGAGGCAAAGCAATAAAATATACTATCCAGAATCTGAGTATGTTGGTTTTAAAGATATACCATATGTTCCTTTAGAACAAAGATAGGTTTGGAGTTGTATTGTGATATTTGTATATGAAAAATTTCAATTAATAATTTATTATATATTGAAATTTTTTTTGTTTTTTATAAGAAGTAAAAAAGCAAAAAGATTTGTTGAACTTAGAAATCCAAAATTATTTTTTAGTAGTATAATTGAAGCAAAAAAAATAATTGATAATGATGTTAAAAACCAAATTGAATATGATGTTTTTTGGTTTCATGTTTCGAGTGCTGGAGAAATGGAGCAAGCAATTCCTGTAGCCAGAAAACTTAGCGAAAATTTAGGTGTTCGCTATTTCTTAACATATTACTCTCCTAGTGCAGAACCTTTTTTAAATAATTTCCCTTATAAAATTGGGTATTCCGGACTTCCTTTAGATAACAAAAAATATTTTAATTTGGCTTTAAATTCATTAAATATTAAAAAAATATTTTTTGTTCGTTATGATTTATGGCCTTCTTTGTTTAATTCTTGTTTAGATAATAAAGTTGAGATTAATTTGATTTCTGCTACTTTAAATAAAAGCAGGGTTGGTTTTTTTGCTTTTTTAAGTGAATATATTAATAAAAATTACTATAAAAATATTACAAATATATTTGCTGTAAACAATCATGATGCCCAATATTTTATGAAATTTTCTACAACTAAAAATGTTTTTTTAGCAGGAGATGCTAAGTGGTCTAGGGCTTTAGAAAGAGCAAATAATTCTTCAAAATTAAAAAACGATAAATTTTTTAATTTATTTTACTATTATTGTTTGTATAATAAGTTGATTTTGAATAAAAAATGCTTGGTTTTTGGTTCTCCTCATCAAATTGAAAATAATATTGCTCTTCAATGTGAAGGAATTAAAGATAAAATTTTTATGATTTATGTTCCACACGAAACAGATCACAAAATTTGTAATAAGTTGTTGCATGATTTTTTACAAGCAGGACTTAAAGTAGAGTTTTTTTCAAAAATTATCTTAAAATTAAAAGATTATTGTGAAAGAAAATCTATAGATATAAATGTAAATTATAATATTCAAGATAATATTATAGGATTTAAAAATTATAATAATTTAGATCTATTAAATAAAATCCAAAATTTTAATTTTGAATTTTTAGAAAATTACGAAATTATAATTTTTGATAAAATTGGTTATTTAGCTGAATTGTATGAGTTAGGAGATATTGCTATAGTTGGAGGGGGCTTTGATGGTCAAATTCATAATGTTCTCGAACCAGCTGCTCATGGAATCCCTGTATTAATTGGTAACAATTTTTTAAAATCTTATGAGGCTAGTGAGCTTATAGAGCATGGTGCGGCAATTTCTTTTCAAAACAGCAATGACTTGTTTCAATTTTTAGTTCAGTGGGTTAGTTTGGAAGGGGAAGAAGTTGATGCCATGCATCCAGTGAAACGTCTGAGCTTAGCAAGAGACAGAGCGGTTAAGCTGTTTAAAAACATTCCTGATACAAGTGAAATTATCTTGAACACCTTTTTAAAGGGTAAGAAAAGTAGCAACTAGGTAACTCCACTTGTGTTTGGATTTTTGAACCTTTTAAAAAAAAGAATATGAGTTATGGTCGCTAAGCAGTTAGTCATTAATAGTACTTCGTATGAGACTCGCGTTGCTCTTATCGAAGGAGGGCAAGTTTCAGAGTATTATATTGAAAGAAGTCGAGATAGGGGAATAGTTGGGGGAATTTATAAAGGTAAAGTAATACGTGTTTTGCCTGGTATGCAAAGTTGTTTTGTAGATATAGGTCTAGAAAGAGCTGCCTTTTTATATGGTGGAGACATTAAACCCGAAGGTCTTCAAGAACTACCTGAAGAGTTTGATGATGATGGAAAATCAATTCATTCCTCTCAATCAGAAGATGATGACAATTTAGACAATGTAAATTCAAAGTCTTATCATAAGAATTACAAAATTTCTGATCTTGTTAAAGAAGGTCAAGAAATTTTAGTGCAGGTGGCTAAAGATGCGATTAGTACAAAAGGAGCTCGTGTTACAACGTATTTAAGCCTACCTGGACGTTATGTTGTATTGATGCCAAGCATAAACCACATTGGTGTGAGTCGTAGAATTCAATGTGAAGAAGAGCGTGTACGTCTTAGGAGTATTGTCCAAAAAATAAAGCCTGATGGTGCAGGAATAATAGTAAGAACTGCAAGTGAAAACGTTCCAGAAGATAAAATTATTGCGGATATCGATTTTTTAGCAAAACTTTGGGAAACACTTCGGATTAAAAGTTTAAAATCAAAATCTCCTTGTTTGGTACATGAGGATCTTGATCTCTGTTTTTAGAGCGACCCGAGATTTCATTTCTAGAGATTTAGATAGAATAGTGATTGATGATAAAAAACGATACGAAGATTTAGTTAGGTTTTTAAATAGATTTAGCGTGAAACTAGGTGCTCAAGTTCAATTATATCAAGGAGAAACTCAGATTTTTGATGCCTTTGGAATAGAACAAGAAGTTTCTAGAGCATTAGGTTCAAAGGTTTGGTTAAAATCTGGTGGATATTTAATAATAGAACAAACGGAAGCTTTAACAGCTATTGATGTCAATACCGGTAGATTTGTTGGAAATAAATCTTTAGGCGATACAATAGTTAAAACGAATTTAGAAGCAGTTAAAGAAATCGTGCAGCAACTTAGACTTAGGAACATTGGTGGAATCATTATTCTTGATTTTATCGATATGGATAGGACAGAAGATAGAGATAAAGTATTTCTTGCACTTGTAGAAGAACTTAAAAAAGACAAAGCTAAAACAACTGTTTTGAGAATTTCTGAAATGGGTTTAGTGCAAATGACCCGTAAAAGAACTGAAGAAAGTTTAATGCAAAAAATGACTATAGGCTGCCCTTATTGCGAAGGTAATGGTCATGTTAAAAGTCCTTCAACTATTTCTTATGAAGTGATTAGAGAGTTATTGAGAGAGTTTAACCGTTCAAATAATGAAGGGTTTGTCGTTAAAGCTAACCCTCAGGTATCAGATAGACTACTAGAAGAAGATAAAATTTTTTTGGATGAACTAAAATTAAAGTATTCAAAAAAAATTGTTGTCAAATCATACGTTGATTTTCACATTGAGCATTTTGAAATTGCGCCAATTCGTTTTGAATAAAAGTTTAAATTTTTATTCATGTTTATTAGTGCAAAAGGCAGATTTTTCTAAATTTTTATTTTTTTTCAGCCATTCTTCTTCTGTCATAACTTGCATTGAACACGCTTTTATAAGCATTAATTCTTCTGTGATAGTTTCATTAATTGCTCGATGTCTTGCTAAGAGAGATAAATTATCAAAATATTTCGATATGATCTCTATACGAAAATGTGACTCACTATTTTTTGAGCTATGATGAAGGTGGCTCTCATTTAACACGTTTAAAAAAATTGGATTGAATTTTGTAGTCAGTTTTTTTTCAATTTGAGTTTGAATATTCATTTATTTTGCTTGTTAACTCCGTAATGCTTAAAAAATTAGCTTTTAAAGTGCAAAATAACGAGAAGTAAAATTTTTTACGAATACAATGTTTCAATAAAAAATGGTGCGGACGAAGAGACTCGAACTCCCACGCCCAAGGGCTCTGGCTTCTAAGACCAGTGTGTCTACCAATTTCACCACGTCCGCATAAGGGCTGTTTATATTAGAATTACGTTAAGTGCAACTTTATTTTATTATAAAAAATTAAAAAAAAATTTAAATGCTAAAGAACTGAAATGACCGCTGTTTTTTACTAAAATTCTTAGGACTTGTGGTTAGGTTTAGAATTGCTATCACTTCTGTCGTTTTATGTGGCATGACTGTAATAATCAGTGAACTTAATCTTTCCATAACCATAAAAAGACCAAGGCCAGCCCCTACTGCTTCGTGCTGTAATTTGATCATTGCTTTTTTATCACTAGCAAAAAGAAACTTTAAATACTTATAAACAGTTGGCTTTTTAAACGTTCCAAAAGAATCTCTAACCCCGATAGCAAGGTATGTTCCATCAAAGCTCCATTCTACTTGAACAGTTTCTTGCGGTAAAAGTGATATTGGGACCCGTCTATCAACATCATGAAGCTTAGGATTGGCATCCCAAATTGCGTTCATAAGCAACTCTTCTTGGACTTCTACGCCGTATTGAGCATAGGCGTCTGTGGGGCGACCGAGAACAGAAGATAAGCCTTTTATAAACTCAAATAAAGCATCTCTAAACCATTGTCTTTGGTCAGAATGTGATAGGACATATCTATGAACGTAGGCTCCATAAGACACGCATTTATTTACACCAAAATATTTTTTTTCTCGGATTTTTCTGATTGTGCTCATGAGTTGTAAATGTGGTACATGCTCTTGATTACAAGACAAAACATGCCCAAAAAGCATGAGCCCCTCACTATCAATGATTTTATCTTTAGTTTTATCATCTACTAATAATAAATTTTCAATTTTGATAGAAGGTATTAGATCTTGATCTTTTAATTTTTGTTCCTCAATTTTATCTGAAATATACAAAGCCTGTAAACAACCACTTGAGGCTAGTTTTTTTAATTCTTCGATACTTTTTTCCTGAGAAGCAACAATTGGATTAATTGCTGAGCTTTTAAATAACGCAACCAACTCGTTTTTGTAATTTTCATTATCTACATCGAGTACAGCATCTAGATTTAAGTTTGTAGAATCTAACATTATTAAACCCTTGATTATTTTAAGTTCTCGATAAAGTAAAAGTATGATTCAAAATCAACATCTGACTCAATGCTGCATCCTTCTTTTTCACATTTAGGAAGCTCGTAATCTAATTTTTTGCCGGGAGTAAATTCTTTTCCAGATCTTAAGACAAATATTTTTTGTTCTGCGCAGGTTTCGCAATATGCAGGTATTTGAAAGCTTTCTACTTTAACATTATTCGCTAAAATTTCTTTAACCATATTAAACTGCATTACAACTGACTGAGGGCAATTATAATAAATTGGATTTATTTTAAGTTTAGATATCCAAAGAATCCATTCGCGAACACCGCAACTGTTTATTGTTCTTACATTTCCTAAATCAAACTTAACTTGCCCAGAAGGAAGACCAAATTCGCTCAAGTTACACGTTTCTGTGATGTCACCAGACACATAATACATGCCGTCTTTTAATTGAACATCCACGCCGTAACCTCCTGATTACCTTTCTACTCATTCTACTAAGCTTACAGATATTTTTGCCACATATCTTCGATCTGTTACAAAACCATCAGCTGTAGAGACTTGTTCTCCATAAGTCGAAAAATCAATGTCAGCGAAAAAGAGATTTACAGATACTCCTGCACTAACACTCTGCATTCCATAACCAATACGCATAGAGAAGGGAGCATTGGATCCGTTAAATGATCCAAAACTAAGTTCGCATCCTGCTCTTATTTTATCTCGGAAGTTAAGCCTTGAATCATTAATCCTTTCTTGTTCGATTGATACAGTTGCGCCAATATTTTTTGATATGCTCGGATTTATACTTAATCCCGCTTTGATATTCATTTTTTCAATTTCATCTTTTGATAAACTTTTAGCTGACTTGTATGTGGTATCACCAATATCTAGTAAAGAAACACCAATTTTACTTCTTAAAAAATGTTGAAATGGGACAATAATTCCTACATCAAAGGCAGTTCCTTTAGTGTAGTTAGCATTATCTTCAATATTTTGATATGATTCATTAATAGTGCTATTTTTGTCTGCTTCTATAATGTTAATAATAGTTTTTCTTTGTAAATATCTTGCTCCAAAGCCAATAATAAAGTGCTCAAAAATTGGCAAGCTAAAGCCACCAATTAATCCAAATTGATCTCGCCTGACAATAGAAAATTCTCTATCATATGTTGTAGCGGAAAAGGCGCTTGTTTGAGGGCTGTTTAGTTTGCTTGTATACCCACTTAAATGAGAGTCGACTAAGATTCCAAACTCTGCAAAATCAAATACAATATTTGGGAAAAAACTAAACCTTGAAAAAATAATATCTGATTTATTGATATTTTGCACAGACAGATCAATTATATTTTTTGGATGTGTAAATGGATTAAAGTAGTGGTTGATTAAATTATATGTGTAAGAATTTGAGGCTATACTAAATCCTGGAAAAGAAGCGCTTTTTACGAAGTCTTTTGTTTTATTTCTTGAGTCTATAAAACCAATTCCAGCGGGATTACTAAATATTGCGTTTTCATCGTCGGCAACCCCGACAAAGGCATTGCCCATGCCTAGTGGTCTGCTGTTTAATGCAATTGGTAGGGGTGGTATAATTATGGAACCAGCCAAAGCTGTATTATATTGTATTATTATTATAATAAAAACAGTTCTTTTTTGTAATTTTTTTATAATTTTATACAAAATATCCTCTGTGAATTTATTCAAATCACCACAAAATATAAATCATGTTTTATTATGAAGTATTAAAAGACTCGCGTTGAGGATTTTTGTGCTTACTATAAACAGTTTTTTGACTGATGTTCCTGAAGTGCAAGCATTAAATTTTGTATCAAAAAAACTAATTTACCTTGTTATCAGTGATTTTTAGCGGGAAAATTTTCTTTTAATTTTTTGTCAAATAAAATATTAAAATATTTTGTTAGTAATTGTTTAATAAAATTGGTTAATTTTTAGCATTGTTATGATAAAAAAAGAAGCTCCAGCTACAGAATAAAAATTGATGCAGTTGGAGTCAAGCTTAAAAATATACTTTCTAGTTTTAATTAATTATAAAATACTTAAGATTTCTTCTTTAGAAAGACTTGTTTTCTCACCGCTAAGTTTTATGAGTTGCTCTTCGGATGCATTATCTAGTATTTGGCTAGCTGTTTTTATTTTGTCAATTAATGATTTTTTAATATATTCATCTACGGTATCAGTTGCAATTAAGTGAATAACTAAACATTTATCCGAACTTTGACCAATACGGTGAAAACGAGCTTGAGATTGAAGATAACTACCGCCATCAAAATTCAAATCCATATAAATCATTGTATCAGCTTTCATTTTACCATCTTTAGGTAACAAAGTTAAACCTTCTTTAGCAGACTGAGGGGTGGCAATAAATAAACGACATTTAGGATTGTTTTGAAATTCGTGTACACTTTTTGAACGTTCTTCTACAGACATTTCGCCTGTGTGGGCAACTGCTCCCCATTGTTCAAAGTATAATTCACTAAGATAATTAACATTGCCTACAAAATGGCTCCACAAAATAACTTTTTTAGTATCATCAGAAAAAATATCTGATAATAATTCTTCTAATTCTATTAGTTTTGCATTTGGACCGCTATAATTAGGATCAATAAGTTTAGGATTAGAAGCAATTTGTGATAAGCGTAAGAGTCTTACAACAATATTATTAGCCTTCATTGAATATTCTTCAGGACTCATGTTTTCAATTTCACTTCTAACAGAATCTCTCATTTTCATGTAAATTGATTTTTGTTCTGCTTTTAATTCTATTGAATAATCTTTGTTAATAATTGGTGGAAGATTGAGAACCTCATTTTTTAAACGGCGAAGGCTTGTTGCTTGTATTCTTTTTCTAAGCTCTTCTCCATTTCTAACTCCAAGAAATTTTTCTACCTTAATTTTTTTTCTTCCTTGAGGTATTTCAATTATTTCAATGTAACAAAAGGTGTTTTTAAAAGCTGTAAAGTTTGTACCAAAAGTTTTTCCATTGTCCATTACATAATATTGGGCAAAAAGATCGATTGGACGATTGGCAATAGGAGTACCCGTTGCAATAACACAACGTTTAGCGTTATTTCTTATATACTTTGC
This sequence comes from Spirobacillus cienkowskii, assembly GCF_037081835.1. Taxonomy (GTDB): domain Bacteria; phylum Bdellovibrionota_B; class Oligoflexia; order Silvanigrellales; family Silvanigrellaceae; genus Silvanigrella; species Silvanigrella cienkowskii. The sequence goes on from NZ_CP146516.1 coordinate 24,953, forward strand.
GCTGATAGTTGTTTGTGCTGTCAGATTTTTTATTCGTTGACTCTCATCAAAAACAATCATTCCATTGCCATGTTGTATCCACTCTGAAAGAGTTTCTTTTTCTAGCCTTATACCTTCGTAGTGTATTATAAAAATTGAATCGTTACTTTTAAGTAGTTTTGCGCGTTGTGCTGGCGATCCTTCAATGACTGTAAAAGGAATTTTAGTTGCAATTGTTAACTCTTCTACCCAAGTTCTAACCAAGGACTTTGGAGCCACAACTAAGCATTTATCAATTGCTTTATTCTGTAAAAGTATGGCAACCGAGGATGCAATTTGAAAGCTTTTACCGCATCCCATTTCGTCTAAAAGTGCGCATGCTGGATTTTGTAATAAAAATTCAATACCAGAAAGTTGATGAGAATAAGGTTTTCTTTGAAATGGAAAACTTGCAATTTGCTTTTTTACCTCTTTAATTATTTTTATTTGATCTGGAGAGGCATTGTTTGGACTAGCCAAAGAATTTATCATAGCTTCACTACCAATATTCATTTGAATATCTGAATTTAGGTCAAACTCTTCAAACCAACTTTCTCGGATAATGAGTTTACCGAGTTTATTTGGAGCAATATTTGCGTAGTATTTTGTTTTAATAAAATTTGAAATTTCTGAAAAGGCTTCGTCTGTTATTTTAAAACCTTTTCCTAAAATATCAAATAAATCATCAAAAACACCAATAAATACTCTCCAGGCTCGGTTTTCTGGGTCCCATTGTCTTTCATTACGATCAAGACCTTTAATTCTATCTATGGTGGTTTGATTATAATTAAAAATGATTTTTAAATTTCCATTATCAAAGTCTACAATTGTATTTGTATTGAGGTATCTACCTTCTTCATAAATTTTAGACAGGTTATTAGCAATACGATTTAACAGTTTAGCCGACAGACTTGGTGCTAAGTTTATGTTAACTTTTTTTAGAGTTAAAGTTCCCTGAATTTCCTGTGACTCAAATTGAGGTTGCATTGGAACTGGCGGCTTAATTTCTTCTTTATTATTATTAATTATTCCAAAAGCTAGACGAATAGGCCCTTTGGGAGGTTTTGGTCGGTAAGTATTTTTATTATTGCTTTTAAATCCCATGATTTGCTTCTCCCAAACGTTTTATGGAAACAGACTAGCGTTGAATAACAATTTTTTCTATTTAAATTGAAATCATTTATCAAAGGGTTTTTAACTCTTTTTTTAATGTCTGTAGACATTATCAAATGCTTTCTTTAAATTACCGTCTGGCACATGCCAATAAAAAAATTGATGTGCGTTTTAGAAGGGGTTTTTGACCCTTGGAGATTTAGTTATGGATAAAATTGTTTGTGTTGGCAAGAATTATAGCGATCATGCTAAAGAGTTGGGAGACGCTATACCAGATAAACCAGTTCTTTTTTTAAAGCCGAAAAGTATTTTAAGAGCCGCCATTGACCATGAAGAGCTTGAGTTGTCTATTCCTACGAATTCTAGTTCGCTGCATTATGAGGCTGAAATAGTTTTAAGGCTTGATAAAGGTGGGTATCAGCTTGATCTTAAAGATGCCGAAAAAGCAATTGGCGCTGTTTCTGTTGGTTTGGATATGACTCTTCGAGATCTACAAACAGTTCAAAAAAAGAATGGTCACCCTTGGACAACAAGTAAGGTGTTTCCGGATAGCGCAATTGTTGGGCCATGGCTAAGGCTTTCTGAGTTTTCTAATTATTTAGATGAAAAATTTACGTTTTCATTAGATGACAAAATTAAACAAGAAAGTTTTGGAAAACATATGATTATGAATCCCGTAGAGTGTGTTTCGTATATTAGCAAGTTTTTTCCATTGGTGGCGGGAGATTTGATATTTACTGGGACTCCTGCAGGGGTTGGTCCTGTTAGTTCTGGTCAAAGAGGCGTATTAAGTTTTGGTTCAATTCGTTATTCGGTTATTTGGAGTTCGTAAATACCAAATAAAATTAGTTAATATTGCATATTTCTTCTTTTTTAGGCAGCTGATTACACAAAAAATTTATAAGTTTTTTTCTATAGGTACTATCTTTTTGAATTAATGCAGAGCAATGCCCTTCTTGAGGAATCTCCCAAAAATCTTTTTTTGAGTTAATTTGACTATAAAGCTCTTTACCAAGATCAAATGGGACAATGGGGTCATTCAAACTATGAATAGAAATAATTGGAATTTGAATTTGAGATATTGAATCAATAGGGCTCCAATCGTCAGACACAAGAAAGCTTAAAGGCCATTGAAAGGGCCAGGTTATAAAAAAATCCCCAGCTTTTTGCCGAGCTATTCTTCTGTAAGATGAGAAAGTACTATCTAAAATTATTGCTTTAATACTTGGAACAGAGTTTTGTACATAGGCAGGAATTGCAACCGCGCCTCCTAAGCTTTGCCCTAATATAAAGTTTTCAGCGGTTCTGGAATTTTTTTTGGTCCAATTTAATGCTGCTATACCATCTTTAATCAAACCATCTCTTGTGGGTTTTCCAGAAGATTTACCAAAACCTCTATAATCAAAAATTATAATGTCAAAACCATAGTTAGATAGCCAACTTGAGTATAAAAAATGACTTGTAATATTTTGAGAATTGCCATGAAAATGTAGAATTGATGCAATGGGCTTTTTTGTATTAGCATAAATTATCCAACCATTTAAATTAACTTTATCCTCTGTTAATATGTTTATTTCATTATAATTTAGATTAAATATTTTAGGATCTGTATAAATCCTAGAATTGGGGTGATAAAATAAATGATTGCAGCTTTGTATTAAAAACAAAATACTAATAATAAAAGTAATTTTAAAATAAATCATTTTGTTTCCAAAAAAAATGAATGTTTATTTAGAGTGATCTAAAAAAATAGAGCGTACTCCCATATTTTTATCCCATTTTACTTCATCTATTTTAAGTAAACTTTGCACCCAACGAGATAAAACAAATAAAAAATCTGAAAGTCTATTAATATAGTGAATAATAAACAGATTGATCTCTTTTTCTTTTGAGAGTTTTACAATTATTCGTTCGGCCCTACGACAAACGGTACGAGCTAGATGTAAGTATGAGTTTAGAAGCGTTCCGCCAGGCAAAACAAATTCTTGTAAAGGTTTCAGTAAATTTTGACAATAATCTATCATTTTTTCAAGTTGAGTTACATCATGACTTGTTATAAGTACCATGTTTTGCCAGCGAGCTTGAATAGGAGTAGCTAAATCAGAACCAATATTAAACAGATCATTTTGAATTGCTAGTAACCAATTATTAATTACTTTTTGCTCTTTTTTAGAAATTTGCTGTATATTTTGTCTACAAATACCAATAACACTATTTAATTCATCAATTGTGCCAAAACTATTTATTCTTAAGTCATCTTTTGATGTTCGGCTCCCATCGGCTAGCCCAGTTGTACCATTATCACCTGTTTTTGTATAAACTTTAATAATACTCACTAGGCTTCTCCAAGAACAAATATTTTAAAAGCTATCTGTTTCTTAAGTAAGGCTGACCTAAAGCTTTTGGAGGACGACTTTTACCAACAAAACCTGCGACAATCACGATAGTTAAAATATAAGGTATAATTTGGATAAATTGGGGAGAGACAACAAAGTTCCAGATATGGTTTAATATTTGAAATTCAAAAATGGATTTAGGAATCTGAATTCCTTGTAAAGTAATCCCCAATGCATCAAAAAATCCAAAAGCCAAACAAGCAAATGCAGCCGCTAAAGGTTTCCATCCACCAACGATTAATGCTGCAAGAGCCATATATCCACGCCCTGCAGTCATGTTTCTTGTGTAGCTACTTGATAAACAGATCGACAAGGTTGCTCCTCCAAGACCTGCTAGAAAACCAGATAATAGTATACCACTCCATCTTGTTCGAATCACATCTATTCCTGATGTTTGCAAAGCATCAGGATGCTCACCGGCAAACTTATGCCACATTCCATAAGGTGTGTATTTAAACCAAACCCAAGTAAGACCAATTATAACCCAAGCAGCTATAATTGGTCCATGAATAAATCTGTTATCCATTGGTATTTCAGGAGTTGAGCCTGTATTTTGAAATAATAGCTGAGCTATAAATGGAACGCTACCAGCAGCTAGGATTGTTATGGCTGTTCCTGTTACAATTTGATTCGATTTAAAATTTATTACAAAAAGCCCATAGATAGCTGACATAACCATGCCGGCTAGACCTCCACATAAAAAGCCTAGAAATGGTGAGTGCGTGAGGGTTGTCACTGCGGCTGCAGTAAATGCACCAGCTAACATTTTACCTTCTAAGGCAATGTTAATAATACCACTACGCTCACTAAATAAGCCTCCTAGGGCTGCAAATATAAGAGGGGCTGACATGCGAATTGTAGCACCAAAGATTGAAGATAAAAGGTTAATCCATTCCATGTTTCTTGAGCCTTTTTTTAGTTAACAATTTTTCCCACAATCCATCAGCAGATACAGCAAGAATAATAAAAGCTTGAAGTACTAAAGCGAGATCAGATGTTACATTTTGGGTGTAAATTTCAAGATCACTAGAACCTTTTTGAAGAGCTCCAAATAAAAGACCCGAAAAAATGATCGCAATTGGATTTCCTCTAGCAAGAAATGCGACCGCAATTCCTGTAAAACCATATCCCGGAGAAAAATCAAGTTTAAAACATTCTGAGCGTCCTAATATTTCTCCTACGCCAACAAGTCCAGAAATTGCACCGGCAATAAACATGCTCAAAATTTGAGTTTTAGAAATACTGATTCCTGCTGTAGAAGCTGCTGATTCATTATCACCTACACATCGAATTTCATAACCAAGAGGAGTTCTATATAAAAATAGCCAAGTTAATAAAGCAATAATTATTGATAAAAATAAGGCAGATGTAACAGGAGCACCTTGAAAGAAATTAAAAGATTCGAGCACATAATTTTTATCAATTGGTAAGGTTTGAGGATTTTGAGTGTTGGGGTCTTTAAGTAGATATACTGTTACATAACTTGCAATTCCTGCAGCTATAAAGTTTAGCATAATAGTAATTATAACTTCATGAGCGCCTCTTTTGGCTTTTAAATATCCTGCAATACTTCCCCAAAAACCGCCTGCAAGTGCTGCACAAATACCAGCAAATAAAGGAGCGAAAAGTTGCGGAACATTAGGAAAGAGTACACCTACAGAAGCTGCTGCTAAGGCACCTATTGTTAGTTGTCCTTCTGCGCCAATGTTAAACATTTTGGCTTTAAATGCGACAGCAACAGATAAACCAGTAAGAATAAGCGGCATACTGTATGTTAAAGTCATTCCAAAATCGTAAGCTGATCCAAAACCAGATTTTGCAAAGATTAAAAAAACTTCAACAGGATTTTCTCCAGCAAAAGAAGTAATAAGTAATCCAATTACTAAGGCAATAATGGTAGCTAAAATGGGGCGAATGATATTCATTTTGAATTCCCCCTGTAAGAGTTTGGTAAACCACCACACATTGCAAGACCGAGCGTGTGTTCATTTGCTTCATTTCTATTGTATTCAGCCACAATACTTCCGCCATACATCACAACAATTCTGTCTGATAGTGTTATAATTTCATCCAATTCTGAAGAAATTAATAATACTCCTACTCCTTTATCTCTTTCGGCAACGATTTGTTTATGAATATACTCAATTGCGCCTATATCAACGCCACGGGTAGGATTTGCAGCTACAATTAATTTGGGTTCTTTTCCAAATTCACGTGCAATAATTATTTTCTGTTGATTTCCCCCAGAAAATCCAGAAGCATTAAGTTTTGAATTTCTTGGTCTTACGTCATATTGTATCATTTCTTGTGCAACTGTTTTTTGAATTTCTTTAATTTTTTGTAGGAAACCAAATCTAAATTTCTTTTCCCAATGTCTGCCTAAAATATAATTTTCTTCAGCTGACATATTAAGTAATAAACCGTTTTTGTGTCTGTCTTCTGGAATTAAACCAACAATTAAATCCAACATTTGTGAGCTTTTTTTATGTTTTATTGCTTTACCTAGAAGGTAAATATCACCAGTGGCAGGATGATGAGAAGAAATTTTTTTTCCGAAATATTTTTGTGGATGAAAAATAATATCAATAAGCTCTGATTGCCCATTTCCTTCAACACCAGCTATGCCAACAATTTCACCGGCCTTTACAGTAAGAGAAACTTCATGAAGCAAATTTCTTTTGGAATCTTTGGTTTGATAGTTTTTTAATGTAACGTTATTTATTTCTAAAACAGGATTTCCGACATTTTTATTTGAAGGAATATTAGGATATAAATTTACATTTCTTCCAACCATCATAGAAGCAATTTTTTCTTCAGTTGCTTCAGAAGTTCTCATTTCTCCTACAACTTTACCTGAGCGAAAAATAACAATATTATCAGTAAAATTTAAAACCTCTTTAAGTTTATGTGTAACAATAATTATTGTTTTACCTTCTTCTTTAAGCTTTCTAAGATTTTCAAATAGTTCATTCACCTCGATAGGGGTTAATACTGCAGTAGGTTCATCTAGTATCAGAATTTCTGCGTTTCTATAAAGAAGTTTTAATATTTCTATTCGCTGCTGCATACCAACAGGAAGCTTTGAAATTTTAATGTTTAATGGAACATTTAACCCATATTTTTTAGCTATAGTTTCTATTTCTAATTTTGCTTTTTTTCTATCAATAAAATTAAATGGTGTTGGAATATAAGGAAGAAGCAAAGTATGTGATTCATCGCCAAGTATAATGTTATCTAAACCAGTAACATTTTCTGCTAACATAAAGTGTTGATGAACCATACCAATGCCGTTTTTGATGGCATCCTTAGGCGAATTCCAGTGTTGTGGTTTTCCATTAACTAAAATTTCTCCTTCATCTTCTTTATACAATCCAAACAATATTTTCATTGCAGTGGATTTTCCCGCACCATTTTCGCCAACTAAAGCCTGAATTGTTCCTTTTTTAACAGAAAAACTAATATTATCGTTAGCGACAACATTGCCAAAAGTTTTTTTAACTTTTTTGAACTCTACTGCTATATTTGACTCTGAGTTATTACATTTAGTTTTCATTTTGTACTTATCTTAGTTGTTATTTAAGTGTTTTAGTTTTTACTCGTTTTATAATAATCTGGAACCTCAATTTCATTATCAATAATTCCATGTTTTATTTTATTTATTTTATGAATTTCTTCATTATTAAATAATGATTTGTTATGACTATCTAACGACCAATCAATACCACCGTCTGAAAAACCATATCTAATAACACCAGTTGTAAATTTATTGTTTAAATAATCTTGAATTGCTTCAAATACTTTTAAATCAACTTTTTTCTCCATACTTGTAAGGACAAGACCTGGCGCAATATAATTTTGGTTAGAGTCTACTCCAATAATAAATTTTTTTGATTGTTTTTTATTAACTTCCATAACAGCATCAAACACACCTTGAGATGAGCCTCCTGCTGCAACAAATATGACATCAGAACCTTGATTGTACATAGACATAGCGAGCTCTTTTGCTTTTGTTGGGTTATTCCAAGCGCTAGAAGTTATTCCTACATAAGTTACTGTGGTTTTAATTTTTGGATCAATATATTTTGCCCCTGATTCAAAACCTAAGGCAAATCTTTTAATTAAAGGAATTTCCATTCCCCCAATAAAGCCAATTTGTTTAGACTTTGATTTCATTGCTGCAATCGCTCCAACAAGAAAACTACCTTCATGTTCTTGAAATGATATTGATCTTATGTTCGGTTCATTAATATTAGAATCCACTAATATATATTTTTGATTAGGAAATTTTTTTGCAATTTTACCGACCGTATCTGAGTTATTAAACCCAACTGCGATGATTAACGCACACTCTCCAGAAGAGAATGACCGCATGAATTGCTGAGATTGTGAATCTTCTCTAACTGTAACAAACTTGCTATCTTTAGAGATTTTTAATTCTTTTTGTGCTTTGACAAAACCTTCATAAGCTGATTGGTTGAAGGATTTGTCATCCTTACCACCTTTATCAAGAACAAGGCAAATTTTAGGATTTTTTTCTAAAGATGAGCTTGAAGTATTTCCGTAAGACAAAAAATTAAAATAAATAAGTTGAGAAACGATAAGTACTTTTATAAAATTTGATGTTTTCATGCTAATTTTATGCTCCAATAAAATAAGTTATGTTTTTTAATAAAGTAAAAAAATTATATATTATTTTATACCCTGTGTTTATTTTCTTGATAAATGAAGAGCGGCTAAAATAAGTATATATTTTTAAAGAAAAAATAAATGTCGTAGTTTGTAATATCATTAAAAAAATCCTTTGTTTAGGTTAAGAAACAAAGGATTTTTTAGAATTTGATCTAAATTTATAATTTTATCAAGCAAAGTCATTAAGAGTATTTTGACTTTTTTTATCTCAACATTGCCTTTTTTATGGTTTGAAATCTTGTTTTTTATATTGAGAAATTTAAGGTTTTTTGAAAGTTTTGTTTTTGTAAAAACATTATATTTAATTACAAAAAATAATTCTGGAATATATTTATTCATTCTGATAAACCTCATATTACTCAAACACTTTATTTTTTTTCAATTTCATAATAATCAGGAACGGTAATTTTTCCATTAATTATTTTTTCTTTAATATCTTGAATTGTTTTTATTTGATTTTCAGAATAAAATTTCTTGTTATGTTCATCTAAAGCCCAATCTACTCCTCCATCTTTTAATCCATATGAAATGTGGTTTGCGGTGTATTTGTCGTCTAAAAAATCTTTTATACTACTGTAAACTGCTTTATCTACTCTTTTTACCATACTTGTAATAATTATATCTGGCTTAATCCAGTTTTGATTTGAGTCAACTCCAATAGAGTAAAAAGCTTTTTTATTATTAAATTTTTTATTCATTTGCTCAGCAGAATCAAATACACCTTGTCCTGAGTTTGCCGCAACTTGAAAAATGACATCAATTCCTTCGTTGTATTGCGAAAGTGCAAGTTCTTTTGCTTTGGCCGGATTATTCCAAGCGTCATGGGTCACGCCCACATATGAGCTAGTTGTTTTTATCTTAGGATTTAAATACTTAGCGCCAGCGACATAACCTGTTTCAAACCTGCGAATAAGTGGAATATCCATGCCTCCAATAAAACCTATTTTTCCTGAAACCGACTTCATTGCTGCAACGGCACCAACCAAAAATGAGCCATCATGTTCTTGAAATGTAATAGAACGGATGTTGTGATTTTTGTTTTTGTCTTCGATGTTCGTATCTATAGCAAGAAATTTTTTATCAAGGTATTTTTGTGCAAGTTCTGGTAGGTATGTTGATGGATTAAAGCCAATTGCAATAATTAAATCACAGTTAGCTGATGTTGCAAAGCTCCTAAAAAATTGGGCAATTTGAGAATCATTTTTTGGTTCTACAAATTTACTCCCTTTGTTGATATTGAAGTCTTTGAGTGCTTTACCAAAACCAATGACTGCCGATTCGTTGAACGAATGATTGTCTTTGCCTCCCTTGTCGAGCACCATACAAATTTTTTTATTTTCTAAAGGTTTTTTTATATTATTGTCTGTGTTAGCAAAAGATTCAAAATTATTAGTAACATATAAGCTTGTTAGTATGGTTATAATTATTCTTGCTTTTTTGATTAAATGATAAGGAGGCACGAGAGATCCTTTCAGGGTAAAGTTTCTTGGTGAAATGAATTACTTAGCCATATAGGCAAGAATCTGAAAAGGCATAACACAAAAGAATCAAATGTTTCTAGGAGTTTTTTTTGATTCCCTAAAGCTTTTAAACTTCTAGGAGTTTTTTCTAATATTAACCTCAATGAATAAAAAATCGTGATTGTATGTTGACTAATCTTTTTTGATTTTGTACATCACAAGTCACCTTGCAGTAAGGAAGTATCTTTAGCTGCTGTATGTTGCGCGGTTAGCTCAGCTGGATAGAGCACCAGACTACGAATCTGGCGGTCAGGCGTTCGAATCGCTTACCGCGCGCCACATTTTCCCTTGGGAGCGATGGGTGAGTTGGCTTAAACCACGCCCTTGCTAAGGGCGCGAAGGGGAGACTCTTCCGAGGGTTCGAATCCCTCTCGCTCCGCCACCTTTTTTTATAAGCGTTATTCATATTGTTTCCATTTAATATAGCTGACCATAATCACTTTATGACAAGATGCCTTGATTTAGCTCGAAATGCCGCAGCTATTGGTGAGGTCCCTGTTGGCGCCATTATTGTAGATTCTAATAAAAATATTATTACAGAAGCGCATAATCTTAGAGAAACAAATAAAACGGCCACCGCTCATGCAGAACTCATTGCAATAGAAAAGGCCTGTCAATCTCGGTCGCAATGGCGTCTTCAAGACTGTACCCTTTACGTTTCGCTTGAGCCATGTTTTATGTGTGCAGGGGCTATAATTCTTGCAAGAATACCTAGAGTTGTGTTTGCGGCTTCAGACCCTAAAGCAGGTGCTGTTGGGTCATTATTTAATGTATTGAACGATAGTCGTTTAAATCATAGATGCGAAGTCATTGCTGGTGTATGCTCTGAGGAGTCTTCTCGGCTATTAAAATCATTTTTTCAAGAGCGTAGAAAAAAATCGGGTTGCAGCTGTGGGACTTAAATTCAATAATTAATTCAAAATTACAATAATATATTAAAACACAACGAATTCCTAAATATTTTATAAATTAAAAATAATTCTTAATAAAAATCTTGCTTTTTCGGTGGGCTAAAAAATTTATAAACCATATTTCAAGTAGAAAGAGGTTTTTATTGCTTGTGCTAAGCACATTGTACTACGTACAATGTGCTTGCATGATGGTGAAGCCAACTATGCCTTTTCTCTGATAGTTTATGTAATTTATTGAGAGAAAAGAAGCTAAGAAATTAATTACTTTTAAATTAATTTGTCATGAAGGATGACTTTGTGGAAATACAAAAAATTCTTAAAGAAAAAACTATTGGAGTTGTGCTTGCTGCAGGAATGGGTAAAAGAATGAAATCTGATATTCCTAAGGTAGCACATGTACTGTATGGTAAACCTCTTTTAATTTGGGCAATGCACGCATTGATTGATACTGGTATTGATAAAATTGTTATAGTTATTGCTCCAACTCAAACAGTGGTTGAAGAGTTGATTAAAAATCATCAATTTCCAAGTCACATAACAATAAAATTAGCATATCAAGACATGCCATTAGGAACAGGGCATGCTGCACGCTGTGGCATAGAAGCGGTATCTAAATATTTTGTGCAAGAAGCAGATTTAGAAACAAATATACTTATTGCTTATGGAGATACGCCTGCTGTTAGTAGTGTAACTTTTCAAGAGTTTATATATTTTCATCTACAACAAAAAAATTATTTTACTATATTGGCATTTAAAACAAAAAATCCTTTTGGCTATGGTAGAATTATAACTGATAAAAATGGAAATTTTTTAGAAATTTGCGAAGAAAAAGATTGCACTGAAGAACAAAAAACAATTCTACTTTGTAATTCTGGATTTTTATGTGGTAATTATTTTCAGTTTCAAAAGATATTGCCGCAATTAAAAAATGAAAATGCCTCCAAAGAATATTATTTAACAGATGTTCCTATATTAGCAAGTAAACTTGATGGTAAAGTTGGTTATTTAATTAGTAAAAATGAAGAAGAACTTTTGGGGATAAATTCCCAAGAACAATTGAAAGAAATGGAATTAAAATTTCAAAAAAAATTTTTAAATGCGAAATGAGGTGAAAATATGTGTGGAGTTATAGGATATATTGGCTCTGGAGCCACACCTGAATTTTTTTATAATGCTTTAAAACGATTAGAATATCGAGGATATGATTCTGCAGGTATAGCAATGATGGATTCTACCGGTGTTTTTATTCAACGTGCAGAAGGTAAACTTTTAAATTTACAAAAAAAACTTGATAAATTTCCTAGCTCTACAAAAATTGGAATTGGCCATACTCGTTGGGCGACACATGGAAAACCCTCGGAAGCAAATGCACATCCTCATCGTTCAGAAAATATAATTTTATTGCATAATGGTATAATAGAAAATTATAAAACGATTAAGAATTTTTTGATTGAAAAAGGATATAATTTTCTTAGTGAAACAGATACAGAAGTTGCTGCTCATTTATTAAATTATGAATATAAAAAACAAAATGATAAACTAAAACCAATAGAAAAAATGAAAAAAGCAATTTATGCTGTAGTTTCGCAAATTAAGGGCGCATTTGCTTTTGGAATTTTATGTACAGAAATACCAGATACTTTATTTGTAGTAAAATATGGTTCTCCAATAGTTTTAGGAGTTGGGGATAATGAAAATTATATGGCATCTGGAATTACAGCTTTAGTAGATCATACGCGGTCTGTAATAATTCTTGAAGATAAAGAAATAGCTTTTTTAACAGCAGAAGATATATCTATAGTTGATTTTACTGGAAACCCAATAAATAGAGATCCTATTTTAGTTTCTTGGTCTACAAGTATGTTAGAAAAAAATGGTTATGATCACTTTATGCTAAAAGAAATACACGAGCAACCACAAGCAGTCGCTCAAACTATTAAAGGAAGATATGATAAATTATCAGGTAAAATTAATTTATCTGGATACGGAATTAAGAATTTAAAATTAACAGAAATTGATCGAATTCAAATTATCGCATGCGGAACGAGTTACTATGCTGGTTGTTTATCTCGTTACTTTATAGAAAAATTTTCTGGAATTCCTGTTGAAGTAGAGTTAGCAAGTGAGTTTAGGTACAAAGCGCCAACTATGAATAGTAAGACCTTGTGTGTTGCAATATCGCAAAGTGGTGAAACTATTGACACACTTCAAGCAATGAAGTTCGCAAAAGAAAATCATGCAAAAACAATTGCAATAGTTAATGTTCCTGGTAGCAGTATTGCGCATGTTTGTGATGAAGAAAGTTTAATTTTTGCAGGGCCAGAAGTTGGTGTCGCTAGTACTAAAGCGTTTTCTGCCCAATTAAGTTCTTTAATGATACTTGCTTTAGCTTTAGCACAAGAAAATAAAAAATTAAGTTCTGAAAAAATTACAGAATATATAGACGAATTGGTTAAAGTACCAAGTTTTATAGAAAAATTATTAGAAAAATCTAATTTAATTAAAGATATTTCTGAAAAATATGCGAGTTTATCAAGTTTGCTATATATTGGCAGAGGGTATCATTGGCCTGTAGCCTTAGAGGGAGCTTTAAAGTTAAAAGAAATTTCTTATATTCACGCTGAAGGTTATGCTGCAGGTGAATTAAAGCATGGGCCAATTGCGTTAATTGATGAAAATATGCATGTTGTGTGCATTGCTCCTAAAGATTTGTATTATGAAAAAACATTAAGTAACATAGAAGAAATTAGGGCAAGAGGTGGTAAAATTCTTGCTATTGGTACAGAAGGAGATAATGATTTACAAAGTATTTCAAATGATTTTATTGGAATACCAGAATGTAGTGATCTTATTCTCCCATTTTTAACTACAGTACCAATGCACTTATTAGCATATTGGATTGCGGTAAAAAAAGGTACAGATGTTGATCAACCCCGAAATTTAGCTAAAAGCGTAACTGTTGAGTAAGAATAATTTAAAAATTTATTTAAATTATTCTTAGGATAAACAAGTAATAGGTTAATTTTACAGCCAAAAAACTATACACTTTACAATGCAAATATTTTTTATTGTTTGCCATTATTTAATATAATAAATTTATAAAATAATTTATTAAAAGTAATGGAGATAAAAATGATAAGAGCATTCTTATTATTAGCTTTTTTCTCAGTAACTGCATTTGCTGAAACTCCACAAGATTTCTTAACACAATACGAAAAATTGTCTGGTAAGTCTTCTATTTCTAGAGGGCAGCAATTTTTTACAAAAACACACGGAAAAGAATGGAGTTGCGCAAGTTGCCATAATAATCCCCCCACAACGCAAGGCAAGCACATGGAAACAGGTAAAAGAGTTAAGCCTCTTGCACCTGCATTTAATCCAAAAAGATTTACTAAAGAAGAAAAGGTAAACAAATGGTTTAAACGGAATTGTAATGATGTACTTGGTCGCGAATGTACTTGGCAGGAAAAAGCAGATGTTCTCGCATATTTAATATCTCTTAAATAAATTGTGAATTAACTCTTTAATAGGCGGGGTGTGCCTAAATGAATAATAAAGTTTTGGTTTGGGATTTTCCAGTAAGAATATTTCACTGGGGATTAGCAATTTGTTTTGTTGGTTCATGGCTAACCTCAGAGTCAGAAGAATATAAAATGTTACATATTTCTTTTGGATATACAGGTGTTTTACTCTTATTATTTCGTATTTATTGGGGGTTTTTTGGTACTAAATATTCAAAATTTAAAACATTTATATATCGTTTTGTAGAAATTAAAAAATATATTTATAATGTTTTTTATAAGAAAAAAAATCATTATATTGGGCATAACCCAGCTGCGGGTCTTATGATGTTATTTTTGATGATTTTATTTTTATTAACTTCATTTAGTGGATTTTTACTTTATAAAGAGTTTGTTGAATCAAAGGATTTTCATGAAATATTTGCTAATATAACTATGATTTTAGTGATTGGACATGTGCTTGCTGCTATTGTAATGAGTATAATGGAAAAACAAAATCTTGTTAAATCTATGGTAACAGGTGAGAAAAAAGGCATCTCTAAAGAGGGTATTAAAGAGTCAAAATTAGTTGTTGGAGTATTTCTTATTATTGTTTCAGTTGTCTTTTTTTATTTGTTAATAACTCATCATATTCCTGCTCTCACTCAGTAAAAAATTAGGGATTTTTATGCCAAATTTTTTTAAAAAAGTAACGATTCCAAATAAAAAAAGAATTGTTTTGATTGCCCATGATAGTAAGAAAAAAGAATTGATTGATTGGGTAAATATAAATTGTAATAAATTATCAGATCATGAACTTTATGCAACAGGTACATCTGGAAGATTAATTGAAAAAGAAACTGGATTAAAAGTAACATGTTTTGAAAGCGGTCCATTAGGTGGAGATATGCAGGCAGGAGCATTTATTACAGAAGGTAAATTAGATTTAATTCTATTTTTTTGGGATCCACTTGAATCACAGCCGCATGATCCCGATATTAGAGCATTGCTAAGAATTGCTGTTGTATGGAATGTTCCGCTTGCTTGCAACGTTGCAACAGCTGATTTTTTGGTTAGTTCAATTTATTTTTCAAACTCTTATACTAAAACAATAAAAGATTTTACAACATATAAAAAAAGAAAAATAATTAATAAAAATTAATTATTTTTTCATTATATTTATAAATATTAAGCTTTCCCAAGCGGTTTTTCTTGTATAATTAAATATTTTTTCTAAGTTTTCAAATGTGTTTTCGCATAATTCATATATTTCCTTGGGTAATTTTTTATAATCCTCACTACCGTGCATCATCATTGAGCTTTTAATCTTTTTTATTTCTCCTTCTTTACTTTCATATATTCTTTTAGAAATAGTTGATAATTCTGCTTCAAAAACTTTGGAGAAATTTAATTCATCAGTGGGTCTTTCTACTTTCCATGAGGCAATTTTAGCAACCAAACGTTCTCTTATTTCTCTTTTATTGCCACTTGCCCCCATTAAGGCTTCAATTTCTTCCATAGTTGTTTCGTTTGCTTCTTCCTGTCTTCCTGTTATCTCATTTTGTATTTTTTCTTTTTTGAGGTAGGCGCTGACGTGCCTCATATATCTTTGTAGGGCTTTGATATATTGATTTTCATCATATAAATTTAATGCTGATAAAAATTCTTTATGAAAGATTAAAGAATATTGTTGTTTAATATGTTTAATGAATTCTCTATAATCGTGATAGCCACCTCGCGGTTCAAACTGTAAATAATCGTATATTGTGCGATCTCTAGTAAGTTTTTCGATTTCATCGAATAAAGTTATTGCAGATAAAGAATCATGTCTTTCATTTTGTGCTGCAAAATAAAGAATCATTTTCATTTCTCTAGGACTTGCTCCAAATCTACCTTCGTATGCTACTGAACTTTGACTTTCTCTTAAAATCTCATCTACATTCTTTTTTAGCAAACCTTTTTCTGTTTCTGTAAATGTATTTGATGGTTCATTTCCATCATACAAAGCTTGCTTATCGTAAGGATCTAGCCTTGCGATTAAATTTCTTAAACTTGGATCGTAACAATCAGGATCCGGTTGTCGTAATCTAGTAAGTACCGCCCATTTCGCTAATAATGTAAGTGAGTGAGGGCCAATTTTTTTTGTTTTTTCTATTATTCTAATATCCTCTTCATAAATTTTTTGTTCGAGTTTTGCTGATAAAAGATAAGGAACTCTGACAAGTTCAAATCTACCTTTAAATGAAGGCCAATCTGGAGAATTTTTAAATGCATCCAAATGTTTTTCGTTTGTACTTGCCATCATTATCAAATCAAGATCAGCTATTCCACTTGGTAAACTTATATTCATTTTTTCAATTGTGGTTAATAAATATTTAAAGGCCTCTAATGGTCTTTTTAGTAAATCAGCAAATTCTATAAAACCTCTATTTGCGTCAATAAGCTCACCTTGTGGCTCAAAAATTCGAATATTTTGGAGTGCAGGTGGAATATTTTGAATATTTCTTTCCATCGTTATTTGTCTATCTTGTGCATCCATAGCCATTTGTGGTTCAACAGAGGCAATTCCAACACGGTATCTGCTACTATAAAAAAATCTTTCAACCTGTACATGTCGTAGTACTTTTTCAAGATCTCCTTTATATGCAACTAATAGTGAGTCAAAAATTTTTTTGCTTTTAGCGCTAATTGCTCCCTCTTCAAGGTATGTAGGAATATCTTCTGGGTAAATACTGTTTTCAGTAATTTTTTTATAATATTCTAGTCGTTCTTTTTTAGGTAAAATAAAAATTGGATTTTCTTTCATATCACTTATTATTTTACACATTATTTCATCGTCTTCTAAATGAGCAAAGCTTTTATTTCCATTTCTTGTAGGATTATCATCTCCAAATCCAATGTGTTTATTTAACTTGTCTCCTAACCCCTCGTAGCCAATTTTATCCGATGGAAAAATCCAATTAAATTTGTAAACTACCCCTTGCTCTGTTTTTGAATATTCTTCTAAACCGCTTGCTATTGCTTCTGCTGTTGAAGACTTACTAGATCCATTTGGACCATGGAGTAAAATAAGTTTGTCAATTTTTCCTTGTCTAACAAATTGCTCAAGCACACGATAAATGTTTTCATGAGCTTCTTCTTGTCCTGTAATGGCGGGTTTGTTTTTGCCACGCACCCTTTCAAATAATTTAAAATGTCTCTTAGTGAAATGATAACCATATTTAACTTCACTAACTCCAAAGTATTTAAACATGTCGAGCATGTATTCAGCGGAGTTGCGAATTAATTTTCTAGAATCTTTACTAAAAACATCTAAAAATTCATCATATGATAAAATGTATTTTTGGTCTTTAAATTCTCTTTTAACACTTTCTGAAACCGTGCATAACAGATCTTTGGAGTGCATAAGTGCCATTTCTTTTTTTCTCCTTCTTTTGATCTAAAAAAAAATGAGAGTATCTGTTAACCTATAATCGTTCTCATGGAATGATAGATTAAGATTTGATTTCTTGTAAGAGTGAACTCTCTTTTTAAAAGGGTAGGTTAATTGAAAGGGGTAATGGGTTGAAAAAAAAATTTGTAATTGACACAAATGTGTTGTTATCGAATCCGAGTGCCATTTTCTCTTTTGAAGATAATGATGTGTATATCCCCATTTCTGTCATAGAGGAACTAGACACGTTTAAAAAAGGATTAAGTGAAACAGGGAGAAACGCAAGACACTTTTCTAGAATTTTAGATGATTTAAGAGAAAAGGGTTCATTAAGTAACGGAATACCTCTTTTTAACGACAGAAGAGACAGTGGTAAAGTTTATGTTGTTTTAGAATCTGATATGGCATTACTTCCTGCTCATTTTGAAAGAAAACCTGATAACCTTATTTTAAGTGTAGCATTAATACTTAAAAAACAAGCTTTTGATATGCCGGTAATTCTTATAACTAAAGACTCTAATTTAAGAATTAAAGCAGATGCTCTTGGTGTAGATGTTTCAGATTTTGAAGCAGATAAAGTAAATATTGAAGAGCTTTATACTGGTATTGTAGAATATGAAGTAGAATCTGAAATTTTAAAGAAATATTTATCTTCGGGTTCTGTTTCGTTAGAAGATTATGATCTTATGCCAAATCAGTATGTAATATTAAGAGATATTAGAGAACCGTTACAATTTGTTTATGGTAAATTTGATCATGTTACTGGGCATCTTAAAAATTTAAATTTAGGTGGAAAAGATTTTGTATGGGGTATTTATCCTAGAAATCTGGAGCAAAGTTTTGCACTAGATTTATTGTTGGATGATGATGTTAAGTTAGTCACTTTAGTTGGTACCGCAGGTACAGGTAAAACGCTTCTAGCGATTGCTGCAGGGCTAGAAAAAACAACAGATGAATCAAAATACCAAAAGCTGCTGGTAAGTAGACCAATTTTTCCGTTGGGTAGGGATGTAGGTTATTTGCCTGGTACTTTAGAAGAAAAATTAAACCCTTGGATGCAGCCTATTTTTGATAATTTGGAATTATTATTAGGTGGGGTCACTCAAGGAAGACAAAAAAGACTATCACAAAGTTATCATGAACTTATAAATCAGGGAATTTTAGAAGTAGAGCCTCTAACATATATTAGAGGAAGATCCATTCCTAATCAGTTTTTTATTGTTGATGAAGCGCAAAACTTAACTCCTCATGAAATTAAAACAATTTTGACTCGTGCTGGCGAAAACACTAAAGTTATACTTACTGGAGATCCTTATCAAATTGACAACCCATATGTTGATGCAGCATCAAATGGATTGACTTATGTTGTTGAAAAAATGAAGCAAGAAGCTATTGCGGGACATGTTTCTTTGGTTAAAGGAGAACGCTCACCATTGGCAACAATTGCAGCATCTTTATTATAATTTATTTATTATTAAAATTATTTGTTTTTTGGTGAAATAACATTTCCTAAAATAAGTTCTGATATTCGCTCTAAATCATCTAAAGTGTAGTAGCTTATTTCAATTTTACCTTTATTTGTATCTCCTGTAATTTTAACTTTAGTGCCTAAGTGTCCTTTATATTGATTGCAAATATATCTTAAATCAGGGGAGATTGAATCAATAAGCGCTTTTTGTGTTTTTTCTAATTTGATAGTTTTTACGAGTTCTTCTGTTTGTCTGACCGAAAGCTTTTTTTTAACTATTATTGAATGAGCTTTTAATTGCAATTTTTCATTTTCACAAGAGCATAACGCTCTTGCGTGGCCCGCTGATACAACTCTACTATGGAGATCATTAAGTATTTTTTCGGGTAGCGATAATAAACGAATTGTGTTTGTTATCGAAGTTCTACTTTTTCCAAGTCGTGATGCCAGGTCATCTTGTGAGTAATTGTGGTCATCTAAGAGTTGTTTAAAAGATTTTGCTTCTTCTACAGGAGATAACGATTCTCGTTGGATATTTTCTATAAGCGCAAGTTCTAACTGTGAATGATCATGAAGTTCTCTTATAATACAAGGGACCTTATCGAGTCCCGCAATTTGAGCAGCGCGCCATCTTCTTTCTCCAGCAATGATTTTTATTTGATTATTATTTTCTAGAGAAACAATAATTGGCTGCAAAATTCCAAAAGTTCTAATACTTTGTGCTAAATCCTCTAAACCTTCTTGATTAAAAGAATATCTAGGCTGTTTTTCTAATGGGGTTAGTAAATTTACTGAAAGATATTCGACAATTTGATTTTGATAGTAGTTTTTTGAATCTTCCGAATACTTATGATTTATCGTCACTGGTTTTGGTGGCTCATAAGTTTGAGTATCATTTGTTATGTTTTGATTCATCCATATTTCTCCCAAGAACAAATTGAAATAGTAAATATATAATAATTTTTATTTCAACCTTTTTCACAATTAGTTCAATAATTACATTAATTCAATGAGTTATAAGAAAATGTTTCACGTGAAACATTTTCTTATGTAAATTTTTACATAGCAAGTTATAAAATAAAATTAAAAATTAGTAGGAAAGATTAACCTATATTAAACTATGACAACAAAATTGCTTAAACAATAAGCGATTTTGTTTGTGCGAGTCTCTAATAAAAAATAGGAAGTCATAAAACATATACAATCCAAGACAAAATTAAAGTAACAGGCTAGGGATTGTTTCAACAAAGCTCGTGATTAAATCATTGTAATTATTGAGTAATTTTTTATAGTAAAAATAGTGAAATTCGGGAAAGTGCAAAATAAGGTATAATTTATAGTAAGTTATATCAAAATGTTTCACGTGAAACATTTTGAGAGATACTGGATAGAAAAAGTGAAAAGGAAAACGTGATCAACGCTAAACATAAATAACGTAACAGAAATATGGTTGGTAGAACCATATTTTATTCAAACGATCGAGAAAGAGCACAGAATTATATCAAAATCATAAGAACAGAAGTAAAAACATTTACAATCCAAGACAAAATTAAAGTAACAGGTCAGTGATTGTTTCAACAAAAACCATAATTAAAGCATTGTAATTATAGAGTAATTTTTTATAGTAAAAATAGTGAAATTCGGGAAAGTGCAAAATAAGGTATAATTTATAGTAAGTTATATCAAAATGTTTCACGTGAAACATTTTGAGAGATACTGGATAGAAAAAGTGAAAAGGAAAACGTGATCAACGCTAAACATAAATAACGTAACAGAAATATGGTTGGTAGAACCATATTTTATTCAAACGATCGAGAAAGAGCACAGAATTATATCAAAATCATAAGAAGAGAAGTAAAAACATATACAATCCAAGACAAAATTAAAGTAACAGGTCAGTGATTGTTTCAACAAAAACCATAATTAAAGCATTGTAATTATAGAGTAATTTTTTATAGTAAAAATAGTGAAATTCGGGAAAGTGCAAAATAAGGTATAATTTATAATAAGTTATAGCAAAATGTTTCACGTGAAACATTTTGAGGAATACTGGATAGAAAAAGTGAAAAGGAAAACGTGATCAACGCAAAACATAAATAACGTAACAGAAATATGGTTGGTAGAACCATATTTTATTCAAACGATCGAGAAAGAGCACAGAATTATATCAAAATCATAAGAAGAGAAGTAAAAACATATACAATCCAAGACAAAATTAAAGTAACAGGTCAGTGATTGTTTCAACAAAAACCATAATTAAAGCATTGTAATTATAGAGTAATTTTTTATAGTAAAAATAGTGAAATTCGGGAAAGTGCAAAATAAGGTATAATTTATAATAAGTTATAGCAAAATGTTTCACGTGAAACATTTTGAGGAATACTGGATAGAAAAAGTGAAAAGGAAAACGTGATCAACGCAAAACATAAATAACGTAACAGAAATATGGTTGGCAGAACCATATTTTATTCAAACGATCGAGAAAGAGCATAGAATTATATCAAAATCATAAGATGAGAAGTAAAAACATATACAATCCAAGATAAAATTAAAGTAACAGGCTAGGGATTGTTTCAACAAAGCTCGTGATTAAATCATTGTAATTATTGAGTAATTTTTTGCAGTAAAAATAGTGAAATTCGGTAAAGTGCAAAATAAGGTATAATTTATAATAAGTTATAGCAAAATGTTTCACGTGAAACATTTTGAAAAAATTCAAAAGCTTTAGCTGCCTTTATTTTATTCTCTGACATACAAGAGATATTCTATTGAGATGTAATAATTTAAAATAACTGAATAAAGCAAAACACTTTTTATATTTAAAATAAAAATTCAATAATAATAAAAATAATATTTTGTAATTATTAAATTAATCACTTTTTTAACTATCTGTATAAACTATGTAGCTTGTCTAAAAATCAAAAATTATAGACTAAAACTTTGAGAGTATGGGTAAGGAGAAAATAATGTTATTTCCACGTACAAATTTAGTTTCAAAATTAATTAAGAAAAATTTGAGTAAAGAAGTTGATCAGGTTTTTGAAATTAGCAAACAAGGTTTTGATGTGCATGTAAAAACACCATTTAAAGAAATTGAAAACATGCTTATTGAAGTTTTTAAAGTAGAATCAAATATAACCAACAAACCGTTTAGATTAATTTTAGATGCCAACTCATTAAAGAATGAAATTGAAAATCAAAACACCGATCATGACATTTTTCCAATTATATACATTAGCTCCAATGAGCTTCAAAAAGGTTTTGGGTTTGTTCAATTTAGTTTTTCTTCGCCAGATTGCTTATTGAGTTCTGTATCATTGGCTACTGAAGAAATTTTACGTTATTTCAATTTAAATGTATTTTTGGATGTTTTTGATTCAGATGTATTATCATTACTAAAAATGATAGCAAGGTCGTATGGAATTTCTGTTTTGATTGATGCTGTGGTTCAGACCGCCTTTATTGCAGGTTTTCAGGGAGATTCAAATAAAGCACTGGATTATTTAAAAATGATGCAAATTAAAAATGATGAAATTTATAGCATAAATAGCTTATCAACTGAAAAGTGCGCTGAGAGATTTTTTTCATATGTGGTACTCAAAGGAGAGGATGCTCATACTTTCCTAAAGTCTAGTTTAAGTTACTATGCAGTTCGGCTTCAAGGATTTTCAATGACTAGAGCGAGCCAAGTTTTGCAAGTATCAAGAACCACTTTGCTTGAACATCTTAAGCAAGCAGAAAGACTTGGTGTATCACAGTTTTTTGAGGGTTATATTCAAACATCAATTTAATTATAATAAATATTTCAAATTATGAGATTGAGGGCTTGCAGAAACTTAAACTTCACAGTAATAACATGGCCAGATAAAGCAACCAGTGGGTGCTTTGAAAGTTCTTAACAGAACTTTTGGAAGGAGCCTATTGTTCGGTTATTTTTTGTTTTTTTTTCTATAATTCAGCTTTAATATGCTGAGAAGTTGGGCTGAGGTTGTAAATGGCAGGTTCATTAGATATTTATCCATTTCATGACACTGAAGGTGCTATCAGATTTGGTATTCAAATAGCAATTTTTATGATAGGGGTCATAGTTGCTCAAAAGTATATCATTACACCAGCTATAAAGTTGCATAATGAACGCAAGCGCAGAACTGTTGGAAGTGCTGAAAACTCTCGTCTTGAGGTTGAGCGAGCCCGAAAATTAGAAAATGATTATTTAAGTTCTTTAAAAAAAGGTGCGGAAGAGGCAAGAAAATTGAGAGAGCAAGAAATCAATGCTGCTCATAAATCTGCTAATGAATTAATCTTAGAAAATCAAAAAAAATCTGAAGCCTTTTTAAACTCTGTGCAAAAAAATCTTGATTTAGAAATTTCTGCAGCTAAATCAAGTCTACCAAGTCAAGTTAAAGAACTTGTCGATACAATTTATAAAAAAATTGGCATTGTAGTGGTATTGCTTATTTTAGGGTTCGGCTTCAAAAGCGAGTCTGCGATGGCGGCTTCTGCTGTTGGTGAGTTTTCTTTTTGGTACAGTGTATTTTGGCCCTATTTTCAGTTTGTTTTGTTTTTAATAGCGCTCGTTTTTTTTGCAAGAAAACCAATACTCTCTTTGCTGGAAAAAAATCGTTCAGAATTAAGAACTCGACTTTCTGAAGCAAGAGAAGCGGCAATTCTTGCTGAACGCAAGGTTAAAGAATATGAATCTAAAGTAGCCACACTTGAAAATGAAGTTAATGAGCTTAAAGAAAGAAGTCTTTTAGATGCAAAAATTGAACGTGATAAAATTATGAGCGAAGCTGTAAAATTATCTGAATCAATTTTAAAAGATGCAGAAAGAACTGCAAAAGAACTTATAATGCGAAGCAAAGAAGAGCTTAGGCAAGAGCTTTTTAATTTAGCTCTCAATGAGGTTGAAAAATCACTTACTCCAGACGACCTTCAGAAGCTTGATTTAAAGTTAAAACTTGAAACAATTGATGGTATTAAATCGTTAAACTAGTTGTTAACGGTAATTTGGAGAATTCTTGGTTATGAAAAAGTTTTCGGGATCATTAGCAAGGCGTTATGGAACCGCACTTTTTGAGTGTGCAGTTGAAGCTTCTAACAAAGTTGATTCTTCAATATTTGATAATTTTGTTGAAATTTCTAGCGCATTATTGGTTCAATGTGATAAAAATATGACTTCATATTTTGCAAATCCCACTCTTTCTTTTGAAGAAAAAATTAAGTTACTAGATGAAATTTTAAACAAAATTTTAATGGGAAGTAAAATTTCTTCTGAGTTTAGAGAGTTTTTGAAAATTGTAATTGCAAATCACCGTTTTTCTGAACTGACGTCAATATTAAAATACTTTTTAGCAAAAGCTGATGAGTATCGTGGCATTACTAGAGCTAAGATTGTATCGGCAAAAAAACTTGAAGAAAGTAGTGTTACAGATTTTTCTGATGCTCTTCATAATGTTTTAAATAAAAAGGTTTTGCTAGAGACCGAAATTGATGAATCTTTACGGTCTGGATTTATAATAAAAATAGGAAATACTAATGTAGATGCGAGCTTACGTTCTCGTCTTTTGAATCTTAAAGAGTCTTTGAGTTAGGAGTTAAATTCATGGAGCATATCCGGGTTGATGAAATAAGCCAATTATTAAAACAAAAAATTCAAGCTTTTGGACGAAGGGCAGAAGTTTCTGAAACTGGCACTGTAGTGTCAATTGCAGATGGTATGGCTCGTATTTACGGCTTAGAAAAAGCTATGGTTAGTGAACTTATTCAATTTGAAAATGGTATTAAAGGGATTGTTCTTAACCTAGAAGAAGATAATGTTGGTGTTGCTGTATTTTCAGGTTCTGAGTCTATTCGAGAAGGCATGCAAGTTCGTCGAACTGGTAAGGTTAATAGTGTTTCTGTTGGCCACCAGCTTCTTGGAAGAGTTGTGAACGCTCTTGGTGAACCTATCGATGGTTTGGGAGAGTTAAATACAACTGAAGTTGCTCCTGTTGAAGTGAAAGCTCCTGGTATTATGGCTCGTAAAAGTGTTCATGAACCTCTTCAAACAGGAATTAAATCTATTGACTCTATGATTCCAATTGGTAGAGGTCAGCGTGAATTAATTATTGGAGACAGGCAAACAGGTAAAACTGCAATTGCTGTTGATACCATTATTAATCAAAAAGGTAGTGGCGTTAAATGTATTTATGTTGCAATTGGTCAAAAATATTCAACAATTGCTCAGGTCGTTGAAAAACTACGTCGTGCTGGTGCATTAGAATATACAACAATTGTTGTTGCAGGAGCTTCTGAGGCAGCAACTTTACAATTTATGGCGCCTTATACTGGTTGTACAATTGGTGAATATTTTAGAGATCGCGGAGAGCACGCTGTTGTATTTTATGATGATCTTACAAAACATGCGCAAGCTTATCGCGAGTTGTCATTGTTATTAAGAAGACCTCCAGGACGTGAAGCGTATCCTGGTGATGTATTTTATTTGCATAGTCGTTTGCTTGAGAGAGCGTGTAAACTTAATGATGAACTTGGGGCTGGTAGTTTAACAGCATTTCCAATTATTGAAACGCAAGCTAATGATATTTCTGCATACATTCCAACAAACGTTATATCCATTACTGATGGACAAATTTTTCTTGAAGCAGACTTATTCAATGCAGGTATGAGACCAGCAGTTAACGCAGGTTTATCAGTATCTCGTGTTGGTGGCGCAGCTCAAACGGGTGCAATGAAACAGGTTGCCGGTAACCTTCGCCTTGAATTGGCTCAGTACCGTGAGTTAGCTGCATTTTCGCAGTTTGGTTCTGATCTTGATGCTGCAACGCGTAAGCAAATTAGCCGTGGTCAGCGACTCACTGAATTGCTTAAGCAAGCTCAGTACTCTCCATTATCTATGGAAAAACAAGTTCTTACTATTTTTGCTGCAATTAATGGTTATCTCGACAATATTGAAGTGCGCCATGTGGGTACATTTGAACGCCAAATGTTGAATTATTTTGAAGCAGCACATAAGAAAGTATTAGAGCAAATCGCAACAGGTAAAAAAATGAGTAATGAATTGCAAGCGGAAATTAAAAAAGCCCTTGACGAATTTGTAAAGAGGTTTGAGCCAAATGCCAGCAAGTCTTAAGGATCTTCGCAATAAAATAAAAAGCGTTAAGGGAACCCAACAAATTACTAAGGCAATGAAGTTGGTTTCTGCTGCAAAATTTGGCCGAGCTCAGCACAATGTCGTGAATGCTAGGCCTTACGCCCAGTCATTATCTCAGCTTACTTCAAGAATTGCAGGTGTTGCAAACGATGCATCAAACCATCCTTTGATGCAAACCTCTTCGTGTAAAAATGCAATTGTTCTTGTTATTTCTTCTGAAAGAGGATTATGCGGTGGCTATAATGCTAACGTTACTAAACATGCAATAAAAACTGTTTCTGACCTTGAAGAAGAGGGTTACAAAGTAACTACTGTATGCATTGGAAAAAAGGCGCTTCAGTTCTTGAGTCGAAAAAGAAAACAAGTTTCTAAAGGCAAAGACGACATAGTTTATGTTTCAGAAGAACAGTATAGTGCTAATCCCTCAATGCTAATGTCTGAAAGTGGTTTAGTTTCTATAGCGACACATTTTGACAAACCAACAAATGCGTCAGCGATGCGTTTGTCCGAAGCGTTTGGTAAACTTTATTCAGATGGTAATATTGGTAAATTTCTTGTTGTCTATAATAAATTTCAATCTGCTATGTCTCAGACTCCAACATCTGAAGTTGTTTTGCCGCTTCATATTGATGCTGCATCAGTTGATGCAGAGCCTATATTTGAACCTGAAGTTGATGAATTGCTTACTTTTGTTATTCCGCGTTACATGACTTCGAGAGTTTTTCAAACTCTTTTAGAAGCAATTGCCAGTGAACACGGCGCAAGAATGACTGCAATGGATAATGCTACTCGCAATGCTAAGGAAATGGAAAGAAAGCTTCAGATTACTTATCAGCGTGCTAGACAGGCAGCAATTACTAAAGAACTTATTGAAATTATAAGCGGTGCAGAAGCATTGTAAAATTAAAAATTTGGAGTTTTTATGGCTGAGTTAGGAAAAATTATTCAAGTTATGGGACCAGTTGTTGATGTTCAGTTCACAAGTGGTAATTTACCAGAAATTTATCATGCTTTACGTACAACCAATACGACTATTAGCAGTGAAAAAGAAAACCTTGTTCTCGAGGTTGCACAGCACTTAGGTGAAAACACAGTAAGAGCTATTGCTATGGACTCTACAGAAGGCTTAAGCCGCGGCGTTCCTGTTCGCAATACCGGAGAACAAATTTCTGTTCCAGTCGGTAACTCGGTTCTTGGACGTATTTTAAATGTAGTGGGCGAGCCAATTGATGGTAAAGGCTCTATTGAAACAAATGTGCATTATCCTATCCATCGCAAGGCTCCTGATTTTACCAAGCAGAGTACTAAGCTTGAAATGTTAGAAACTGGAATTAAAGTTGTGGATCTTCTTGCTCCATACCAAAAAGGTGGAAAAATTGGTTTGTTTGGTGGTGCTGGAGTTGGTAAAACCGTACTTATTATGGAACTTATCAATAACATTGCTAAGCAACATGGTGGCTATTCTGTGTTTGCAGGTGTTGGTGAAAGAACGCGTGAAGGAAACGATCTTTATCATGAAATGAAAGATTCTGGCGTTCTTGATAAAGTGGCTCTTGTTTACGGGCAAATGAATGAACCACCTGGGGCGCGTGCTCGAGTGGCTTTATCTGGATTATCTGTTGCAGAATATTTCCGTGATGAGCAAAATCAAGACGTTCTTTTCTTTGTAGACAATATTTTCCGCTTTACACAAGCAGGAGCTGAAATTTCGGCGTTGCTTGGTCGTATTCCATCTGCGGTGGGTTATCAACCAAACTTAGCGACTGAAATGGGTGATTTACAAGAGCGAATTACGTCTACAAACACCGGATCCATTACTTCTGTTCAAGCGATTTATGTTCCGGCGGATGATTATACAGACCCAGCGCCTGCAACAGCATTTGCGCACCTTGATGCAACAACAAACTTGGATCGCTCTTTAACTGAAAAGGGAATTTATCCAGCAGTTCACCCATTAAATTCTACAAGTCGAATTCTTGATCCACAGGTTGTAGGTGATGAGCATTACAATACTGCACGTAGGGTTCAGCAAATTCTACAAAGATATAAAGAACTACAAGATATTATTGCAATTCTTGGAATGGACGAGCTTTCTGAAGAAGATAAACTCGTTGTTGCGCGCGCAAGAAGAATTGAACGGTTTCTTTCTCAACCATTTCATGTTGCTGAAGTATTTACTGGAAACCCTGGACGTTACGTTAAAGTTACAGATACCGTTCGCAGTTTCAAAGAAGTATGTGATGGAAAGTGGGATCATCTTCCTGAAGCCGCATTTTATATGGTTGGTGGTATTGAAGAAGCGATTGAAAAAGCGAAAAAGATGGGTGTTCCCGTCTAATTGGGAGTTAAGTTATTATGGCAGAATCAAAAGGAAATATGAGAGTTGTTATTTTAACTCCCTACAAGCGACTTTTCGATCTTTCTGGGGTTACGGAACTCTATTTTCCCATTGAAAATGGTGTTATTGGGGTTTTGCCTGGGCATGCTCCAATGGTGACTGCAGTTGGAACAGGTATATTGATTTATACTCAGAATGATGTTTCTGGCTTTTTTAAAGTTTCTGGTGGTGTTGCTGAAGTCACTGGTGGTTCTGTCACTTTATTGGTTGATGTTGCTGAAGATGCATCTCAAATTGATTTGGAAAGAGCAAGAAAAGCTTTAGAAAGAGCCGAGAGTCGTTTGAATACAAAAACCTCCGACAGTGAGCTTGATACGAAACGCGCTGAGTTTGCACGTTTAAAAGCGCTTTCTCGAATTCAAGCTTCAGAATTAAATAAAAACAAACAATCTCAAACTAGTAAACCTGAATGAGTTAACCACCTGAAGTAATTTTTTTGATGTTTTAAGTTGCCTGAAACAGTTATTGTTCTGGTTAATATGTTAGAATAAAAGGAAGGGTTTTATCTCTTCCTTTTATTCTTTTATAACGGTGTGAACAATGGCGTCCCAGTTATCTTATGTTGAAGATTCAAATGCGAAAAGTAGCTACGATATAATTTGGCTAGTTATTGATTCGCGTACTGCTCAATATGGAGTTGTGTCTGGTATTTCGCGTTTTGTTATAGGGTTGACAACAGCATTAGTTCGTGAACTAAACGTCAGAAAACAAGAAATTTTTCAAAATAATAAAAGATTAAAACTTTTAATTGTTTCAAAATCTGAACCAGCTCAATGGGTTATTGAATTGGTTCATAAATATCCAAATATTGTGTCTTTTTGGAGTGGTGGTCCTGGATCATTACAAAAGTCATACGATAAACCAATTTGGCTATGGTCTACGTTTGCTTTAAAACGTATACAGAAGTTAACTAATAATCAGGTAATTTGGCTTGCTCCTGCAAATTTTGATAGACCTTTGTTTATTTCAAGAAATAATATGTCTTCAAGGGTGATTCAGGTTGTTCATGATAATATTCCTTTTTTACCAGTTAAAGGTATTGGCTACTTTTTTAAGAGACAGTTTCGTTTTTTAGTAAAAAGAACTTTAGCGAGATTGCCATTTGTCACGACAGTATCTCAACATTCTGCAAAAGCATTACAAAATATCGTAAAAAAAAGAACGACTCCATTATATGTAATTAGTAATGCAGTCGATTCAATTTTTGGCAACGAAAAAAGAATAATTGATTTAGATATTATAGTTTCAAGGAGAAAAATTTTTATTGAAAAAGTATCTATAGAAAAGGATGCTGAAAAGCTAAATTATATTTTTGATAAAATTGGAAAATCAAATTGGGTTCTTGGCGTTGGAATGAATCAAAAGTATAAATCTTGGGAAGTTGCATATCAGGCTGTTTTAAAGGTTGTAAATGATTCGCAACTTGACGTTTGGTTTGTAAGAGTTGGAGCTGATCCTAAAGAAATTTCGAGCTATGTAAAAAAATGTGTTCCTAAAGAAATTGGAAAAATTAAGCTTTTTGAAAATCTTAGAATAATTGTTTTACCTATTTTAATTGATGCAGAATTAGCAGAAATTTATAGAATTTCGACTTTGCTAATTCACCCCTCTGTTGCAGAAGGTTTTGGGTTACCACCTTTAGAAGCTGCATTAAGTGGTACTCCAGTCATTTTTAGAAGTTCTACGGCAGTCGATCAGCATTTTCCATCTGGAATTCTTCCAAATAATTATTGGTGTCCAATTGATTCTGGTTATTTATCGATTTGGGCTAAGCAAATCGAAAAAATGCTCACTGATAAAAAAGATTCAGAATTTTACAAAAATTTACATAATTCTTCTTCAACGCGAGAGTTTATTGTAGAAAAAAGTCATAGCTCAAACTTTGAGTGGAGAGACTCTGCAATTTCTCTACTAGAATGGTTATTTAAGGATGATGGAATTATAAATAAATTTAATAGAAAAAACTTTTAAATCATAATTTAAATTATATTATTTACAATATAAAACCTGGAGTTATCAATGAAAATTGGTGTGTTTTTTTGGGGTTTTAAAGATCTTGGTTTAGTAGCTGATTGTGCTAAAATAATTAAAGATAAGCATGATGTGAAAGATTTTTATGTTCAAATTTCGGTAAATCAAAAAACTATATCATTACTTGATGTTTTTCCAGAAGAAATTATTAGATCAGAAATAGATGACTTTAACATTTTATATAAATGGCTTATAAAAAACCATAAAAAAAATATTATTATAGTTATGGATTTTTGGAGTTTATTAACAATAAAAGATTTTTCTAATAGGGTTGATATCTTAAAAAAAATATTTAATGAACCTTTTAGTTTTTTATTATGTTGTCCAAAGAAATATTATGAATATTATACCGGAATTTATGATAAAGTATTATTAAGTATAGCAGAAAAAACTCAAGATTATTTTAAAAATTTATATATTTTGAATGATATATCTTTAAATTGCCTATCAAATATGTTTTTACTTACTTTTCCTCCCATGCTTTCTTTATTGAATGAAGTTTGTAGGCAAGATTTTTTTAGTATTAAAAAAATAAGTGTTTTTAAGTTTATCCCATCATTGATTAATGATTATCCATCCCAATATTTAAGTAAGCAGGGTTTTTTAAATGGTTTAAACAAAAAAATTGGAGAAATAACAGAAACATTTCAAGGCATAAAAAACTTGGGGCAAAAACAAATAATTTTTGAATCAACGCTGGAATCAGATTCTTTAAACATATTTTATAAAAATCATGCAAATATTAAAAAACGTTTTGATAAAGGAGTTTTAATATTAAGTTCTATTGAAAGATTTTATAAATTAAATACAAAAGAAGATACAAAATTCCTTTTGTGGCTAATATATTTGTCGATATTAGAATGTAAAGAAGAAGTTATGCAAGTCAGTAACTTAAAGCAAAAAAAATTTTACATTCAGTCAAAAAATATATTTTCAAATATTCCTTTGTGAGTCATCTTTTCTGCGCATGAATGCTGGTGTTTCAAAATCAGAATCGTCAATTTCTATGTCAGAAAGTTCTTTAGCAAGTTTTAAAGCTGTTTCTGCTGCATCATCATTGATTTGATCGTCATGTTGCTTAGTTGCAGTTGCACCCATCACTTTTGCTTCAGCATTTTTTTGAGAATTGACTGATTGTTGCTGCTGATTTGCCATATCAAAAGTCCATTTTGTTAACTCTTCAAAATCCGATCCTTCTGGTTTTGATATTGTTTGATGATGAATTGAAGTTGTTACAGTTGCTGTCCGATGATTTAATGAATTATTATCATTTGGTCTTTGAAGTGAATTAATGTTTTTATTATCTAAATGCGAGCTGTTTCGATTAAAGGGTTGTTGAACTGCGTGAGAAGGAGAATTTTGCAGATTTAAATTCTCTTGACCCTGTAAAGTTGGCCTTTGAGAATTATGAGTATGATTTGTACCTTGTGCTCCAAAGTTAGGTTGCATTTCTCGTCCAAACTGTGATCTAGAAAACTGATTATTTAAGTTAGTATGTTGTGTAAATTGATTATGCTGCTGTTGTGCTGCTGCATGTTGCGCCTGAGCATTGTTTCTGACTTCGTAAGGGTTAACAGCCGGAATACTTGGTGAAAAGTTGTTTTGTGGACGTTGCGTATTCATTGAAGCAAAGCTTTGATTAGGCAATTGTTGTTGTTGTTGTTGGTTATTTAAATTTTGGTTTAAAAATTGGGGTTGCTGCGCAATGCTTGCAAATCCTTGCGCTGTTTCAGGAAAAGAAACTCTTGCTTGATCAAATCCTGTTGCAATCACTGTGACCCTAATTGTATCACCCATTGATTCATCAATTACAGCACCAAAAATGATATTTGCCTCTTCATGAGCTGCTTCTTGAATAAGTGTTGAAGCTTCGCTAATTTCATGCAAAGTCATTGAGCTCGTTCCTGTAATATTAATTAAAATACCAGTTGCGCCTTCAATATCAATGTCTTCTAAAAGTGGTGAGTTAATTGCCGAACGCGCAGCTTCTGCAGCCCTATTAGGTCCAGTCGCTGTGCCAATACCCATGAGCGCCATACCCATTTCAGACATAATTGTTTTAACATCTGCAAAGTCAACGTTAACTCGACCTGGAATATTGATAATATCAGAAATGCCTTTTACCGCATTGAGTAACACTTCATCAGCGAGTTTAAACCCTTCAAGCATTGACATATCTGGAGGGGCAATACTTAATAGTCTTTGATTAGGAATTGTTATCAGGGTATCAACCGACTGACGTAATGATTGAATACCATGTTCAGACTGTTGTTTTCTGCGTTTGCCTTCAAAAGTAAAAGGCTTTGTCACAACACCTACGGTGAGTGCTCCCAGCTCTCTTGCAACTTGAGCAATAATTGGAGCGGCTCCAGTACCGGTACCGCCTCCCATTCCTCCAGTGACAAAAACCATGTCTGCGCCACTAAGAACTTCTTGGAGAATTGCTTTGTCCTCAAGGGCGGCATTTCTTCCCATTTCAGGGTTTGCGCCTGCACCTAGTCCTTTAGTAAGCTCTCTTCCAAGTTGGATTTTAATTGGGGCTAAGTTAGATTGAAGTGCTTGAACATCTGTATTCGCAGCAATAAATTCAACTCCAGTTAAACCAGACTCAATCATTGTATTAAGAGCGTTTCCCCCACCGCCGCCCACACCAATCACTTTAATGATTGCATTAGATGAGTATTTATTATTTTTTTCCGCTCTATCACTCATTTTTAATTCCTCCATATTATTTAATATATTAATATTATTGATTATCTAGAAGCAAATGGCTCTTTTAATTTTAGCCATATTTTTGTTGCAAAAGATCCAATTCTTCTAGTGTCTTCATAATGATTTACTGCTTGTTCTCTATGAATTGATGAGAATAAATTTGAAAGGGTTCCTACAGTAGAAGCCCAAATTGGAGATTTTAACCCCTCAGTAACTCCCGTTATGCTAGTAGGCATCCCCACGCGAGTATGTAATGAAAATATTTCTTCTGTTGCTAAAGCCATTCCGCTCAATAAAGCGCCTCCACCCGATAAAATAATTCCTTTTGACGCTTTTGTAATAAGTCGAGACCTTTTTAAATCCATATAAACAGTATTTAAAATTTCTTTAACTCGGGGTTCTATAATTATGTTAATTTCTTTTCTAGTTACCATTCTAGTTGAATTGCCATCAGTAGTAGATATTTCAATTTTTTCATTTGCATCTTTTGTAGAAAACTCTATCGCAATACCAAATTCTTTTTTTACTTTTTCTGCCTCTGCTTGAGTGGTTCTCAAGCCTATTGCAAGATCTTTTGTAATATGATGTGAACCAATTGGATATTCTTTAGAATAAAACGGTGTGTTGTTAATATAAACAGATGCGTGAGTGAGGTGAGCTCCAATTGAAATTGAAATACAGCCAAACTCTTTTTCGTCAGTAGTTAGTACACCTTCTGCAGCAGCCAAGGGTTCAAATGCAAAACCTTGAACTCTAACACCTGCATTATTGCAAGCTTTGATAATGTTGTGAAGTTCTGTTTGGGGATAAAAGATCCTGTGATGCATGATTGATAAAGAAGATCCTCGCATTCCAATAGGATTTTGAATATCATGCTTGTTATCAACTGAATAAGAACTTGGAATCATATGAATAAAATCAAAGCCAAGCGGCGGTTTTTGACTTTTTATAGCAGCAGTTACTTTTTCTAAATCTGACAATCTAATTTCTTCTCCTTTAATTTGAGAAGTTTCAATATGATTATCAAATTGAGCTGCTGTACCTGCAATACATACTCTAAAAGAATCTATTTCTATACCAGATTGACGCTCAACTTCATCGATAGCTTCTAAAATTGAAGTTGTAACAGCATCAATACTTGAAATACTTCCTTTTTTTATAGCTCCATTGTTTGCGATTCTTGCTGCACCTAGAATTTGAATCCGCAATGGTTCTTTGTCTGAATGGGATTGTTTGTCTTCTTTTGCTGAATTAAAAGTTTTGTATTCATAACTCGCTGCAATAAGACTGGTATGAGTTGAGCCCAGTGTAAGAGAAATACAAATATTTTTATTTTGAGATGTTTTCATGTCAATTTAACTTTGCATGCAAAATGTTTAAAAAGCATTTTGTAAACGCACTCCCTTTAAACTTACACAAACAAAAAATAAAAGTCATTAGTAAGATTTAAAAATTAGTATTTAGATGATTTTGCAGGTTGGGAAGGAATTTTAAAACTAGCCTTATCATTGAAATCAAGATCGACTTTTGTTGGATAAATATTTTTAATAGTCAAATCTGTGAGAACTAATTTAAGATGTTCAATTTTTTCTTTAATATGATTATCGCCAACATTAATAATTAAGTGATCACTATCTATTTTTTCATTTGTTGTAGTGATTTGCTCTTCTATTTTTTCTTGAATCGTATCTTTTTTCTTATTAATAATAAGAATATTATTACGATTTATTTTTAAAATAAAACCATTATTTGAATCCCAGTATATTTTATTTAATGAATAACCAGTCCCAAGATTTAAAATTTCAGAATTAATTAACTTGGTTTGTGTTATCAACCAAGGAAAATTTACGGCTGGAAGTGGTTCGGGTTTGTGGTTTGATGATTCAATTTTGCTATTTTTTTTATTTTTTCTAATTATATTTTTTGATTTCCATTGAATTTTAAGTTCTGATGCTTCTAATCTAATAAGGGTTGAGTAAGCATTTTGTGCGGGGTTTTTCGCTATTATTTTTAAATTGTTACTAACTACAAATCGATCGCCATTTTTAGTTTCAAGCAAAACTATTGGAATATGCATAATAGCATTTATTTGAAGTTTAGCATCAAGCCCTAGTCTGATCCAATATTGGTCAATAATATCTTTTGAAGCAAGAATTGAGTGTATGTTTTTTAAAAAAATAGTTCTAGTTTCCGAATTTTTTTTGCTTTTTTCTAGTTCCTTTATAACTTCTCTTAATATTTCTTCAGTAATAATTTTGTTATCAGTTTCAATTGAAATATGACTAGGTAATATTTTTTCGCTAAAATTATTAACAAGAAAAACACTTGTTTTAGTGATAATTAAACAAATTATTATAATTGAAATTAGATATGTTGTCTTTGAGTTTGTTTTGGTTAAGAAATAAATATTAAGAAATATTTTTTTAAAAATAATAAAAATATTTCTTAATTTAGAATTATTTATTTTGTTAATATTTATACTTTTTCGTGAACGTAAATCAAGATTTTGAGTTGATAATAGATTGGCTTTTCTAAGTCTTTTATTTACATTCAAGTTCAAGTTTCTCCAAAAGCATAGTTCCGGCTAGTTTAACATCTCCAGCTCCCAATGTTAAAACTACAAACTCATGTTTATACGGATTATTTTTAATAATTTGTAAAGCTATTGAAGCTGATTCATTTAAACTTTGTGCAATAAAAGTAGAATTAGAATAATTATTAAAACTATTTACTTTAATCTGATGCGCCAAAATATCTAAATTTATTCCTTGAATTTCTTGTTCTCCAGCAGAATAAATTGGAGTTATAATTACGTGATCGGCATCTAAAAAAGCTTTTGAAAATTCGGACATCTGATTTTTAACTCTAGAATATCGATGTGGTTGAAAAATAACTATAATTTGTTTTTTAGGAAAGCTTTCTTTGGTTCCTTTTAAAACAGTTTCTATTTTTTTGGGATTGTGGGCATAATCATCAACAACAATATTGTTCTTTATTTCTCCTAAGATACTAAATCGATGTTGTACTCCTTGAAATTTAGAAATTGCCTTACTAATTTTATTAGAATCAAGTTCAAGAACAGAAGAAACTGCAAAAGTTGCTAAGGAATTTGTAAGATTATAGAGTCCAGGCATTTTTAATTTTACTTTAGATGCTGGTTTTCCATAGATAACAGGGGTATAACTTGTGTAAAATCCATCTGTAATTTTGTCTATTGCTGTAATATCTGCATCTTGTCTTAATCCGTAGGTTACAACTTTGCGTCTGATTTTTGGAAGAATTAATTGAATAATTGGATCATCAATACAAGCACAAATTGCTCCATAAAATGGTACTTTATCAATAAATTTTTCGAATGCTTGTATAATTGCTTCAAGGTTTTCATAGTGATCCAAATGATCTCTATCTATGTTTGTAATAACAGCAATAGTCGGTGTTAATCGTAGAAAACTGCCATCACTCTCATCAGCTTCGGCAACAAAAAGTTCGCCTTTGCCCAATTTAGCATTACTTCCAAATGCGTTAATTTTGCCGCCTATAATAACAGTGGGATCTAAATTAAGTTCATAAAGAGCTGAAGCAAGTATGCTTGTTGTTGTTGTTTTACCGTGGGTTCCCGCAACGACAATTCCGTATTTCATTCTCATTAATTCACTTAACATTTCTGTTCTGTGAATTATTGGTACTTTTAAGTTATGAGCTTCAATGATTTCGGGATTATGTTTATTAATTGCACTACTTATCACAACAACCTGAGCTTCTTTTATGTTTTCACGTTGATGTCCGATAAAAATTGTTGCTCCAATATCTTTAAGATGCTCTGTTGTTGGAGTGCTTTTTATGTCGCTTCCTGTAATAATAAATCCAGAGTTAATTAAAACTTCTGCAATTCCGGACATTCCGCTACCACCAATGCCTACAAAGTGAATTTTTTTTATCGTATTTAACATAAAAATTAGAACCTTAATTAGAAATATTATTGGCTATATATTCTTCTGGAAATTTGAGACATAAGACCAATTATAAAATAATTAGCAACCAAAGCGGTACCTCCGCTAGAAATAAAAGGAAGTGGAAGTCCTTTATTTGGAAGTGCTCCTGCAACAACTCCCATATTAATTATAGTCGTGGTGACAAGAATTGCGAATGCACCTGTAGCTAATAATCTGTCTCTGTGCGTTTTTCCATATAGAACCAGCCTTAGAATAGCATAGTAAAGAACAGAATATAAAATAGCCAGCACAAGAATTCCAATAAATCCCATTTCTTCTGTAATAACTGCTAAAATAAAATCTGTATGTGCTTCTGGTAAGAAAAAAAGCTTTTGTTGACTCTCTCCAATCCCTCTGCCAAAAAGTCCACCGTTTGCAACAGCGACAAAGCTTTGAATTACCTGAAAACCAGAACCTAACGGATCTTTAAATGGATCAAGAAAAGTAATGATTCTTGAAATTCTATAAGGTTCAGCCAATACAGCGGCTGTCATTCCAAAAACTAAAAGACCAAAAATTCCCACAAAATATCTTTTTGCAAGTCCATTCATAAATAACATGGCAACTATTCCTGAGGTTACAACAACTGTTGAACCAAAATCTTTTTGCGAAATTATTGCAATGGGTGCAAGTAAAAGAAAAAAATAATTTAGTGTATAAGGTATTTTTTTTTCATTTTTATTAATTTTTATATCAGAAGATGATTGTTTAAAAGTTATAATCGAAGCTAAAAAAATAATTGTAAAAATCTTTAAAAATTCTGATGGTTGAATTGGTGGAAGTGGTTTTATTGATATCCATCTTGCAGCACCGCTAACAGTTTTTCCAATGTATGGGAGATGTGTAGAAAAAGTTAATACTATTAAAATAAAAAACAAAAATTTAATATATCTAAAATAAAATTCTAATGGAATTTTAGCTCCTGCAACTGCTGCTATAAATGCAGGTATAAGAAACAAGGTTTGTTTTTTTGCATAATAAAATTCTGTTCCGTAATGTTGTGCCGAATAAACAGATGAAGAACTATACACAAATAAAATACCAAAACCTGTTAGTGCAATGACTGGAATCCACAATACATTTCCACCGTAAGTCATCCATGTACTTGGTTTTGAGTCTAATTGATTTTCACTTTGTTTTGTAATTGTGTCATTGTTATAATGATTCACTTTTATTTTCCTTTAAATGAGATATAGCCCATTCGCGAAAAACATTTCCTCTGTGCTCAAAATCTCGAAATTCATCGAAACTACTGCATGCAGGAGAAAGAAGTATAATTTCATTATTTTGTGCATCATTTAGAGCTAAATTTGCGGCTG
This sequence comes from Spirobacillus cienkowskii, assembly GCF_037081835.1. Taxonomy (GTDB): domain Bacteria; phylum Bdellovibrionota_B; class Oligoflexia; order Silvanigrellales; family Silvanigrellaceae; genus Silvanigrella; species Silvanigrella cienkowskii. Next base: position 63,606 of record NZ_CP146516.1, read on the forward strand.
AAATCATATTATTAGATGGCTTAGCTAAATAATTTTTATTCGATATCAATTCGTTAAAAATAATTTCTGAAGCGTCTCCAAATGGGTATACTTTAATTAAGTTTTTGTTAAAAAACTCTATAATTGGTTTATAGCTATCTCCCTTAGGTTTACCACCTAAAAGAAGCCTGATTGGTAGCTTAAAAGAGGTTAGGGCGACTAAAGTACTTTCTACGTTGGTTGCTTTTGAATCATTAATAATTAGTAAATTTTTTTCTTGTAATAATTCGTTAATAAAAATACAGTAACCTTTACCAATTTTTTCTAAACGATGCGGTAAATGAATATACTTTGAACTGCTTTCATTCCATTGAGATGTAATGAATTCATCATGTATACCAAGATGTTGAGCAATTAAACTTGCCGTTAATATATTCATGACATTATGTTTACCTGGTATACAAGTTTTATTGATTTCAATTTTTTTTATTAAATTATCAGTTTTTAAACTTACTGTAACAGCTTCTTCTTTGTTGTAGGTAACATAAGCAAAATTAAGAAATTTAGAAACAGGAAGATCTTCAATTTCTAAACGTTCAATTTCTTTGTAAATTGGGTTAGGTAAATATCTATAGTTATTTAATTTGTTTTGAAAAAACTGATATTTTTGTTCAAAATTATCAGTTTTTTTATTTTTTTGCATTTGATGACAAAATTTTGTAACTATGATTTTGCATTTTGGTAAAATTAAGCCAATTTTAAGGGCTAATTTTAGAACATCATAATCTAAAATGACAAGGCCTTCAGGATCTGTTAATAAAACAATTCTCCATTTTGCTTTTAAGTATTCTTCTATTGTTTCATATCTGCCTAAATGGTCATTTTGAATATTTAAAATTGCAGAGCATTTAGGTTGAATAGAAAAAGTAAGCTCTAACTGATAGCTACTTAATTCTAAAACAAAGATGTTTTCTTTACTATTTTGTGAGACAACATGAGAAAATGGAGTGCCTATATTGCCACATGCTATTGAATTGCGTTCGCTTAAATTTATAAGTTGATTTAAATAGTTGACTGTAGTGCTTTTTCCATTTGTTCCTGTAATTGCTAGTATTAAGTTATTTGGTTTTAAAAACCACGAAGCAACTTCTATTTCGCTAACTAAAACCAAGTTTTCTTTCATACATAGCATAGGTATTTGCGTGTTTAATGGAATACCAGGAGATAAAATCATCACGTCACATTCATTAGTTATTTTTTCTAATGAATGGCCTTTGTCTTCAAAAGGTATTTTTAAATAATTTAATTCTTCAATTACTTCTTGAGATAGCTTTTTTTCTTCAGTAATAAAAACCTTAGCATCATAATTTTTTAATAGCTTTGCTACAGATAGTCCGCTTTTAGCTGCTCCAGCAATAAAAAATTTTGTTTTTTCAATATTTTTGTGGAAACACATTTAAATTACCTATTATCTGAGCTTTAAGGTTAGAATACTAAGAAGTGCTAGAATAAAACTAATTATCCAAATTCTTACTGTAATCTTTTGCTCAGGCCAACCTTTCTTTTGATAGTGATGATGTACAGGAGCCATTCTAAAAACTCGTTTACCTCTTGTTTTAAAAGATACAACTTGTATGATAACACTTAATGCTTCTGCTACAAAAATACCTCCCATTAATACTAAAAGTATTTCATGTCCCGTAATTACTGCAACAGTTCCTAAAATACCTCCTAAAGAAAGGGCTCCAGAGTCTCCCATAAAAATTTGTGCCGGAAAGGTATTATACCAGAGAAATCCTATTGAAGCACCAATAACTCCAGATAAAAATACACTAATTTCACCAGTACCAGAAATTGAATGGTAATAAAGATACTTAGATACAACAGTATTTCCAGTTACATAACTAAGAATTGTTAAGGTTAAAGCACAGGTTATTACTGGACCAATTGCTAATCCATCCAAACCATCAGTTAAGTTTACAGCGTTACTTGAACCTACAATAACTAATATTGCAAATGGGGCATATAAATATCCTAAATTAATTACTACATTTTTTAAAAATGGAATGTTAACTGTTGTTGGACTTTGAGAAGAAGCATGAGTTATAATTAATTCGTTTGCAGACCATAAATGCCAAATGACAGCGAGAAAACCAAATAAGAGTAAACCTAACATTTTTTTCTTACTAGATAGCCCTGCAGTATTTTTTTTTGAAATTTTTAAGTAGTCATCTAAAAATCCTACAAAACCAAAGCCGATTGTTACAATAACTAATGTAACAAAATGTCGGTTTGTGACATCCATCCAAAGAATTGCGCTTAATAGCGTTGCAAAAATAATTACAACTCCTCCCATTGTAGGAGTGCCTTTTTTTAACATTTGTTCTTCTAGCCCTAATTCTCTGATAGGCTGACCTGCCTTTAGAGATCGCAATAAGCGAATGGCTCTGGGATAAAGTAGCATTGATACGACGATGCTTGTGATGAGAGCTAATATTGCCCTACTCGATAAGTATGAGAAGGCGTTAAGACCAGAAAATTTTGGATTGATCATTATGAGCTTAGATATTAGTAAATAGATCATCCTGAGTTTGCCTCCTCTTGCAAAATTGATAATGCAATTTTTGAATCAGAAAAAGAAATTTTATTTTCGCCTATAATTTGATAGTTTTCATGACCTTTTCCTGCTATAATAACAAAATCATTTGCGGTAGCAATCTGAATTGCATATTTAATGGCTGCTTTTCTATCAACATATTTAAAACAATTTTTTAAATTTTGAATACCAAAGCAAATGTCGGCAATAATTTTAACAGGATCTTCGGTTCGTGGGTTGTCAGAGGTTATTATTACCAGATCAGATAATTCTGAGGCAATTTTGCCCATAATAGGTCTTTTCGTTGCATCACGATCTCCGCCGCAACCAAAAACTGTAATGAGTTTGCCTTTACTTGTGTTTTTTAAAATATCTCTGCAGGTTTTTAGTACTTTTTCTAATGCATCTGGCGTGTGTGCGTAGTCAACAATCACAGTTGGGTGATTAGTCAATGATTTATCAGAAAGTGTGACGACTTCAAGTCTACCTGATACGTTTTTAATATTGATAATTTTTTTTGTAATTTCTGCTAAAGAAAATCCACTATTTAACTGAGTTGCTAGAGCACAAAGTAAATTGTCAAATTGAAAGCTACCAATTAGAGAAGATTTAAAAGAACTTTGTGCAATTAGGCCACTTTTACCATAAAGTTCAATTAAACCAGAAATCCCAGAAAAACTTGATAAAGAATTGTTAACAATTAAAAATTTAACTTCTTTAAATTTGGTTGAAAATTTTTCAAAGAAAATTTTTAATGTATTTTTTGAACCAATACCTATTAATTTTCTTTTTTTTCCTATTGCTGAATCAGCAAAATTCTCCCAATAATCATTATTTGTACAAATTATTGCAGTACCATTATTCTTTAGTTTATTTTTAAATAATAACAGTTTTGCGTTAAGATAATTATGCATATTTTTATGATAATCTAAATGATCTTGGGTTAAATTTGTAAAAATTGCCACATCAACTTTTACGTTACCTAGTCTATTTTCATTTAAACCATGTGATGTGGCTTCCATTATAATTTTATTAGTATTAATTTTGTGTGCTAAATTTAAAATTTGTAGCATCATTGGATAGTCGGGTGTGGTTACATGTGATGAATCCAAAATCTGATTTTTGTATTGAATTCCAAAAGTACCAATTCTGATAGTATCTTCATTATTTATTTCGTGTATTAATTGTGAAGTCAGTTGCACTACCGATGTTTTTCCATTTGTTCCTGTTACGGCAATAATAGATAAGTTTTTGGATTTACTAAGGTAGTAATTTTCAAAAACTGCGTAAATTGAGTTTTCAACATCTTTTACGTTTATAAAATATTTGTTACTTATAATTTTAGATACCCAATCTGACGCATACTTTTTCTTTTCTGCTATAAAAATCAATCTTTCATGATTTCCTACAAAATAGTTTTTGCTGGCTAATATATCTTCGACCATTTGATGACCATCAAATTTTTCTCCATGCCTTGAAAAATAAATAAAAGAATCTTTTTTTATGTTATTACTATAATATTTATTAATGTCCTTAGAATTAATAAATATGTTAAACATTTTTTTTGTTTGAGAGATTTTTTTAGAGTTTGTAAGATTGTTTTTTTGAAGAATTTTAAATAATTTTTCAAGACTGATTTTTAAATTCTCTATTTTAAAACTAGAACTCATTAGATATAATATTCCTTGATTTATCTTAATATAAGATCATTCTTGTCAATAGCTGTTTTAATAATTTTTTGAGAATTTTGGTTTTTAAGGTAAGAATTTTTATACTCAGTCATTTTATAAATGCCTCTTGAATTAAGATAATGGACAGTTTTTTTACCAATTTCAGAAAACACGGGACCTGCGAGTAAACCTCCATAAGCGGGTCTTATACCAGCCTCATCAATAACCACAACTATGACAAGTTTGGGATCATTAGAAGGAATTATTCCTTCAAAAACAGCAGTTCTTCCAGAATAAGCTCGATCTTTTGTAGACCAAATTTGGGCAGTACCTGTTTTTCCTGCCACAAGAATTCCAGGAATTCTGGCTTGAGCTCCAGTACCTCCCTCTTCTTCAACAACAGATTTCAGCATTTGTGAAATTAATTTGCATGTTTTTGGATTTATAATTTGTAAAGGCGGGCCAATTGGTTCTGTTTGACCTAGAGGATCAACAGCTATTAAATTTACTCCCCGATCTTTACCTCCTCCTACAATAATCGAAAGTGCATGAGCGAGTTGTAAAGGAGAGATCGCAAATCCTTGTCCAAATGACATATTTGCAAAGTTGAGTTCTTTCCATGTATTTGTTTTTTTTATTCTGCCCGCCCATTCTCCAGGAAGCCCTGTGCCAGGAGATCTGCCAAATCCAATTTTCATTAACGAGTCATAAAAAATTTCTTTTCCCATTTTTTGGACAACTTTATAAACCCCAATATTACTGCTATACTTTAAGATTTCTTCTGGAGTGAGCCAATCATAAGGGTGGGTGTCGTGAATGGCGCCTCCTGGTAAATTCATTTTGCCTTTTTCAACAAAGATTTTGCTATCAGGTTTTATAATTCCAAGATCAAGAGCTTTGGCAATCCACATGGGCTTTACCACTGAACCCAACTCAATTGCATCCATTACGGGTCTAAATCTTCTTGCATCTGGATTATTTTCTGTAGGATTATTTAAGTCATAATAAGGCCAACTCGCTATTGCTAATATTTCTCCTGTTTTTACGTCCATGACAATTGCACTACCACCTTTTGCATCAGCTTTGATCACTCCATTTTTTAGTGCATTTTGAGTAATCTCCTGAATTGAAAGATCTATTGATAATTTAAGGTTAGGTACTTTTTGATCAGGCTTAGAGGCGTGATTTGGAGTGACCATGACTAATCGTCCTCTTGCATCTTTCATGACATCTAATTTTATAGGTTTCATATTTAATCTTGAGTCATATATTTTTTCTATACCCTCAAGACCATGACCTTCTGCCCCTACAAATCCAATAAGTTGAGCTGCGAGTTCTTTTTCGGGGTATACTCTTTTGTGTTCATCTACGACACCAACAAAATCTTGCCATTTTTTTAAAGATCCAATTCTTGCTGCTTCATCGTAATTAATTTGCCGCTTAAGCCAGATAAAATTTCTTTTATCATTTTTATAAGCTTTTAAAGTATTAAATGGAATTTGTAGCTGATCAGCAAGACTTTTTATTAAATTATTGTCATTTGGCATTTTTTTATTGAGAAGATAGATGCTTGGTTTTGTAATACTAACAGCTAGGACGCGGCCATTTCGATCTGTTATTGTGGCTCTAGGTAAGGACATAGTTAAGTTGGTCTCAAATTGTTTGTTCCCTTTTTCGATAAGCTTTGAGCGAAGTGGTGTTGGAAAAAATGTGATCCATGCATAGCGAATTAGTATCAAAATTAAACAAAGGTAGTACAACCAGCCCAATAAATGAGCTCGCAAGCTAAAATTTGGGATTTTTCTTAAATTTTTATAATTAAAATAATCTTTAATATTATTTAATAAAATAAGTACTTTTCCCACATTTAATACCTGCTAATTATTATTATTTTCAATCCTTAAAACTCGTTTTGGATCAGGTAATATGTACTTTGGTTTTCCGCTTAAATCTTTTTGGCTTAATAGATTTTCTCGAACAGTTCTTTCTGTGGCTGCAAGATCAGAAAGTAGCTCTACTTGGCGCTGGCGAATTAATTTTTCTTTTGCTTTTAAAGCTGCGATTTCATAACCAACAGAATAGGTTTTAGATCTCATTGTTATAACAATAACTCCTACAAGTATTGTTAAGAAAATAATTGCAATAATTGCATCAAATCCCTTAAGTAATTGGAGCACACGCTAACCCTCCAAGTTTCGTGAAAATTCAAAACAACGTAGTCTTGCCGAACGAGAACGTACATTGCATTCATATTCGTGTTGCGAAACTGTAATTCCGCCTCTTGGAATCTCTTTTCCAAATCCTTTATGATTATTTTCTTCTAAATGGAGTTGAATATGCAAGGGCAAATGAAAATCTTTTTTATTTTTAGAGTTTTCCTTGAGATTTTTTCCCTTTTGCCAGTTTCTCATTGCATGTTTTACCAATCTATCCTCTAAGGAGTGAAATGAAATAAATGCTGTTTTGCCATATTGATGCATAATCTGAGGAATATCTTGAAGCAGCTTTTCAATAGATTCAAGTTCTTTATTAACTTCAATACGAAGTGCTTGAAAAGCTCTAGTTGCAGGGTGAGTTCTGCTATTGGTATAGCCTAAAACTCTTCTAATGTATTCGGCTAATTCTTTGGTGCTTTGTAAAGGTAATCGTTGTATTTTTCGATCTTCAATAATTGCTTTAGATAGTTTTCTTGATTTTGGTTCTTCTCCATATTCAAAGAATATTCTTGTAAGCTCTGCTTCTGAATAATTTAATAAAATATCTAATGCAGACTCTCTTAATGTTGTATCCATGCGCATATCAATAGGGCCATCATGATACATTGAAAATCCTCTGCTGCTTATATCTAGTTGAGGAGAGCTGACTCCAAAATCAGCTAATAAACCGTGTATTTTACAGTTTTTAAAATCATTTTCGAGCACGCTTTTAACATACATAAAGTTTTTGTTTATCAAATAATAATTTAAGTTAGAATATTTGTCTTTTAATTTTTTAAGTTTTTCGTTTGCAAAATTTAATGCAAATATATCTTGATCAAATCCAATTAAATTAAGGTTATATTGCTTATAATTTTGAGAATTTAAAATAAATTCAATAAGGTATTCTGAGTGACCAGCGCCACCAATAGTTGCATCGACAAAATATAAATCATTATTTTTATCGTTATCTAAAGATGAAATAAGGTTATTACTAGGCAATATATTCTCAACAGTTTCTTTTTTTAAAACGGTAGTGTGAACAAAATTATTATTCATAAAACTCCTTAAATATAAATTATTCTATTAATTTAAATAACTTATCTGTATATTTAGTCAAAAACCTGGCACTCAATTAAATGCCTAAACTATTCAACTTCAATATTTACGGGCCGATAATGACCATGTAACAGAAGTTAATTGAATAATAATGTGCCATGAAGGTAAATAATATGCAAAAGAAGGCTATTATGCTTACAACTTTAAAAAAAATTATCTTAATTTTTTTAGCTACTTTCATTGTGATTTCGTGTAGTACAACCACTACCACATCTGATGAGCAGCCTAATGTTGTAAATAGTGTTCAAGCATCAGAACCTGAACAACAAGAAAAAAAAGTAGCCATCTCTTTAGACTATTCTGAAGGCTTAGTGCCTCCAACTAATCAGGGAGTACTAATGCCATATTATGTTCAGGATGGAGATAATTTAATTAAAATAGCAAAGAAAATTTATGGTGATAGAAAGCTTTGGAAAAAAATATCAGAAATTAATAATTTAATTGATCCCCACAAAATTTATGCTGGAGACGTTATATATTACGAAGCAAATGAGCAATCAAAACTTTTTGCCCAAACTTATGAAGGTGCTCCAAAAGCAAAAATTATTGTTAAAAAGGGTGATACTTTAACAAAAATTTCAAAAGTAATTTATGGGAAAACTAAAGACTGGAGAGTTTTGTGGAAAGAAAACCCTCATATTTTAAATCCCGATAAAATTAAAGAAGGTGTCGAAATTTACTTTAGATCTAAAGTAATTACATCTCATGCGTATTCAATTATTAATTTAAATAATAATATTAAAAATTTAGAATTAAAAAACAAGCAAAGTGATGAGAAAAAAACGTCAATGATAAATAAAGAATATCTTGAAAAAATTGATAAGGATAAAGAAGAAATTAATCTAAATAAAGATTAATTTTTTACAATAAAAAAGAAAAATTATATTCGGTTTGATTACTATCAAAATTAAAAATTTTTTTTGATGATAAATTGCTATCTATATCTCTAAAAGAAATAAGAATATTGTTAGGTGATAATTCTTTTGTTTCGTATAAATTTAATTTATCTTTAAAAAAATTTGGTGATTGAAAACAAAAGTTTATTAAGTTATTTTGAAAATAGTTTTGTTTTTTAGGTTTTAATTTGTTTTCAAAAAAGTTAAGACATTCTTTGTAACTTTTAGGTGTACCAATATCAAACCAGTACTTATTTTTAGGATAGTTTAAATTTATAACTTTTTTATCTTGTGTTATTGCATTTTTGTAATAAATTTCAATGCTAGACTTTTTTTCGATTGGTACTTGATTTAATAATTCATAGCCAATTATTTGGTGATTTGTAAATACAGTTGCATTGCTTGCATTTTTTAATAAGAAATTTTCTCCAAATCCTTGAATATAATTTGAGTCTTTAGAAATCCATGTAGTATCTTTTCTTGGAAAATTAATTTTTTTTGTGCACATTAATGCATAATCTTCGCAATTTTTATTTTGCCATGCTTTAATCATTTGTTGAATTGGAAAATTTGCAATAATGTCACCAGATACAACGATGACATTTCGTTTTGAATTTTTCTTATTATTTTTTGATAATTCATGAAAAATTCTAGCAATTCCTCCTCCTGTTTCAAGTATTTCTTCTTCATAAAAAAATTCAATACGAGCAGGATCGTAACCATAAAATTTTGCCGCAAGAATAATCTCTTGTTTTGTAATATGATCTAAATAATGTGTATTACAATAGACTTTTGGAAAGCCAAACTTAAAAAAAATTTCGATATTAATAAATGCAGCTGGCTTATTAATTATTGGACAAACAACTTTAGGAATATAGTTTGTTAATGGCTTTAGACGAGTTCCAAAACCAGCACACAAAACAATTGGGATAAATTTGTCAATTTCAGTTTTACTAACGCTAGTCATAAAAAACCATTATAAATATTTATTTATAAGTTTATCAAGTTTTCTAGAAAGTTCACCTTCAAATAGATTGTTAATTAAACTATATAAATTTGGAAGCATATGTTTGATATCTGTTTCTTGGTGTACCTGAGCTTCTAAAGATGTTAGAATTTTAAGGGTATATTGTATGTATTGTAAATAATTATTTTTCCCTTTTTTTGTTGCTAAATATCCAAAACTACCAATGGCTTTTAAATTTCTTTGTAAACCCATTAATATTAACTCAAAATTAAAGCTAGTTTCACTAATTGGTGAAAAATTATTTTTTATTCTGATATTATTTAAATTAGTTAAGTAATGTTTAAAAAAGTGCTTTCTAGTCTCCCATGTTATTTTAACATAACTGTCACGTATCAGGCTTACAACATCATATGAATGAGGACCCATTCTGGCATCTTGAAAGTCTATCCAATAAATTTTTTTATCTTTTACCATAATATTTCTAACATGGTAATCTCTATGACAGAGTACTTTTTCGCAATGATCTAATTTTAATGCTAAAAGTCTAAGATCTTCAAATAATTCTTTGTGACTTTGTTCAGAGATATTAAGGCCCATGAAACCGTTTAAAAAATGAACGACAAAAAAATTAAGCTCATAAAAAAACTTATCAAAATCAAAAAATCTTGTTTCCGCTGGATGTTCGATCTTAAAAACTGGATATTGAGCTAGCAGTAACAAATCTAAAGCTTGTTCATAGTATTTTAAAGTTTCTTGGCAATTAGGGTTATTAATATCAAGATACTCTTCATTAATTAATGAATTTAAGAATATATCGCCAAGATCTTCGGTCCAAATGCAAGAGTTATTTTCATCAATTTCTAGTATTTTAGGAATTGGTATATTCATTCTTGTTAAAGCACTATGCATTCCTATCCAGCTAATCGGATCTCCTCCATATCCCCCTTCCCATTTGGGAAATTGCATGCATAAAGCACTTAGGTTGTTGTCAACTAATCTAAAAAATTTTCTATCGCTTGCATCGCCCGCAATCAGGATCAAGAATGGTTTTTTATGAATTTCAGGGTGACTGGAATCTTGTATTTTAAAATCTTGAATTCTAAGCATAGTTTATAATGATTTCCTATGAAGTGAAAGATTTCTTGTCAAATTATTTCTTTAGCTAATTTGCTTATCTCACAAACAGATAAAGCTATTTGCTGTAACAAGTGATCCATAATTGTAATTGTGTTACAGAGTTGTGTGATTCGTCAACCCATTAGAAAGGTTTTTATAGTGGAAGTTATTTCGATTCGTGGCGCAAACGAGCATAATTTAAAAAATATTGATGTTGATATACCCAAAAATAAGATGGTTGTTTTTACTGGTGTAAGTGGTTCCGGTAAGAGCAGCTTAGTTTTTGACACTATTTATTCTGAGGCATTTAGACGTTTTATCGATTCGAGCCAGACTTCGGTCTATATGATGAGCGGGTCTAGTTTTACAAAACGAGCTCGCGCAAAATTTCGTTCTATATCTGGCCTTCCTCCTGCGCTGGGGCTGTCGCAAAAACAAGGAGTTGCAGGACGTCTTTCTACTGTTGGGACAATATCGAGTGTTTCTGATTTATTAAGAGTTTATTTTGCAGCTTTTGGAGATATTTATTGCTACAATTGTGATATTCCATTAAAACCTATTACTTTTAACGAATTATGTGATAAAATATTTAATGATTTTCAAAATAAGAAAATCAAAATAATAGCTCCAATATGTGAAAAAAGAAAAGGTAAATTTTCTGACGAAATTGAAAAATTTAGAGAATTAGGTTTTTCAAAATTAAGAATAAATGGAAATATTTTTGACTTACAAGATGATAATGAGTCTATCAAAGTAGATTCAAAAAAACTGAATACTATTGACGTTATTATTGATTTTGTAGTTATTTCTATAGATAAGAAACAAAGAATTGAAAGAGCAATTTATCAAGCCCTAGAATATGGAAAAGGCATGGTAAAGATTGAGACTTCAAATTATGAAAACTTATTTAATACAAATTCAAGTTGCCCACAGTGTGGTGAAAGTGCTCCTAAGTTAGATCCTCGCTATTTTAGTCATTCTTCATTAGGTAAATGTGCAAAGTGTGATGGTGAAGGGACTTCAAAAAAGGGATACTCAGCAGATTTATTCCCTTGTAAAAGCTGTTTAGGTTCTCGTTTAGATACAAAACTTTCAAGCGTAAGAATTCATGATAAAACTTTTCAAGATCTGCATTATATGACTATGATAGAACTTTTAAATTACGTTGAAAATATTTTAAAAAATCATGTTAGTAATGATAAAGCAAAAAATAAAATTTATCTTGAACTACATAATTCTTTATTAAGTATAAATAAAATTGGATTAAATCATCTTACTTTAAACCGTTCAGGATCTAGTTTGTCACCAGGAGATTTGCAAAGATTAAGACTTGCATCAATGATTTCAAATAAACTGAATGGTGTTTTGTATGTAATGGATGAGCCTTGTCAAGGACTAAACGAAGAAGAAGTAAAGCAATTAGCACAAGTTCTTAAAGAAATAGTAAATAATGGTGCATCAATAATAGCTGTTGAACATCACCCAGAATTTTTAAAATTTTCTGATGCTATTTTTCTTATGGGTCCCCAGGCAGGGGTAAATGGCGGAAAGATTATTTCTTATATTTCAAATAAAATAGATTTAGATAAATTTAATAAAGAGAGTTTTATTAAATTTAATAATAAATTATCCGATGAAAAAAATAAAATAAAAGAAATAAAATCAAATATTACTTTTAATAACATTAATATTAGAAACTTAAAAAATTTAAATATTTCTATTTATCAAAATAATATTAACATTATTAGAGGAAAATCAGGATTTGGTAAAGGAACGTTTTTAGAATATTGTGTTCTGCCTTCACTATATTTTTTGGGAGGTAAATCATTAGATTCTGAGGAAATTTTAAAAATAGATTTTAAAAATTTTTGCAAATTTAATTCAGTTGGTGACATTAAAGTGAATGTTGTGGGTTATGTAAGACCTGGTAGTATGACTCGAAGCTCCAGACGCAGCGTAGCTTCAGCACTTGATGTTCTGAAACCCCTTAGAGAGCTATTTTCCTCGTTACCGTCAAGCCAGGTGTTGGGTTTGACAGAAAGTCACTTTTCTTGGAATTCTAAGCAAGGAAGGTGTGAAAATTGCGAAGGAAGAGGTTATATTGAGCTACCACAAAAATACTCTGAGCCAATTAAAGTTGAATGTGAAACGTGCTTTGGTTCAAAATTAACAGCAAGAAGCTTACTTCCTAGATACAAAGGCCTTAATTTTGCAGACATCATGTCTTTAAATTTGGAACAAGCAATACAATTACTTGAAAATCATAAGCTTATAACAAATAAAATTGCTAAAGCATGTCAGTTTGGCTTGGGATACATTCAGTTGGGTCAGGGTATGGACAGTTTAAGTGGCGGTGAGCTTCAAAGGTTAAATTTAACGATTCATCTTAAAAGAGCAAGTTTAGAAGGAGCTTGGTTTATTTTAATGCATCCAAGTACTGGTTTGCATGCACCAGACATTAATGTTTTAGGTGAACTTATGTCTGTTATGCGATCGAAAGGAGCTACTTTTGTCCTTGTTGAAAATAGGGAAGAATTTTTATTTTTTGCAGATCATATAATTGATTTTTAATGTATGAATGTTAGCTAATATCTTTTAATTTATTTATTTTGGAAAAAATTGCCCCCTATTTTTTTCAGCTCTAGTATTTCTTTTTTTAATTAATTTAATTTTTTTTAATTCCGAATATTTTTTAGTATTGAAAAATTTGAATTGTTGGGGGTGTTTTCATGCCAGAGAGGTTTCATGATTTTTCAGTCGCTAAACTTGAAATGCTTTCAAACTCTTTTTGGAGAGAAATTAATCCATCAGCTAAATCTTGTGTTTCTTTAATAAAACTTCTTGAAGTATATGCTTCTAAAGAAAATTGGGAACAAGTTATTAATTTGTCATCAAGAGCTGTTTTACATCTAGATAAAATTTATGACAGAGCAGATTTTTACCATATTTGGATTTGCGCTTTAAAAGATTCGTTTGATAAAGATGGATTAGTTTTATTAGGTAGACATCTTTTTAGAATGAGATTTTTTCATCCTGTTTTTTTATCACTTTCTTTAATTTCATTTTCTTTTGCTTCAAAAAATAAGATTGCTAGAAAAATATATTTTTATTTAAAAAAGACAAAAGGGATTGAAAATCGTTTCTATTTTGAAGCTATAGGACTTTTTTTTGCTTCACAAAAAACTATAGAGTCTATTAAAATGGGGCTTTTCTATTTAAGAAAAGTAACTTCTGAAAAAAAATGTAGCTATTTTTCTCTTAGAAACTATTTGCGAGTACTTTCTGAAAAAAATTATGTTAATGAAATGACTGAAGTATATAATGTTATGCATGAAAGATTTCCATTTGCGCAAGAGCCGTATTTGGTTGCAACTTTAATTGCAATAGACAATAGTGATTGGAAAGAAGCTATTAGAGTTTTAAATCAAATAATTCTTGATAATCCAGCAAATAGTAGCGCAATTCTTTCATTATGCCAATGCTATAATGAAATTGGAGATTATTTGATGACTGTTGAATTATTATCCAAAAATAAAGATACATTTATAGATAATGAATATGATTATAATTGTTTATTGGGAATGACATTAAAAAAGATAGTTGATATTGATTTTGATAAAAATTTGCATCAATTAGCAATCCGTCATTTACAAAAAAGCTATAATTTGGCAAAGTTTTTTAAATTTCCATATTATAGTATAGAAAAAGAATTGAATGATTTAAAAAATGATAAAAATCAAAAAATCTATGATGATGTTGAAATTAATGTCATTAATGTTATTAATGAACAAGCATCAGAAGCTAATAGTTTATTTAATGATAGAAAAGTTGGTTAATTAAAAATTAATATGAATCAATAATTTTTTTGTATTCACTAGTTTTTATAAATTCTCTGCTCGCATTATCAATTTTTTTTAATAATTCATCATTAAAATCTTTTTTATAAATAATATATAGCTTAGTTTCATTTATTGGTTTTGGTACTTTTACTAAATTTTTAAAATTTGAAATATTTTGTTTTCTATATTCTTTAAATTGAACTTCATTAGCTACAAAAAAACTAGATTCATTTTTAATTACAGATTCAACACATGATTCTTAAATCAAACTTTGAAATTTTATTTAATTCTTTTTTGTTGATCATTTCTTGGATATCATTTTCTATATAATATCCAACAGAAGAACAATAAGTACCTCCTTTAAAATCAATTAAATTTTTATTATCCTTATAATTTTTATTTGTATAAACATAAATTTTGGAATTGTATAAGTAAACTTTTGAATATTTAACTTCTGTTGCCCGTTCATCTGTATAAGCGTAAGGAAAAGATGCGTCGTATTTTTGTATTTTTACAAGCTCATAACCTCTTGCCCAAGGAAGAAATTCAAGCTCAAAAGGTATATTTATCTTTTTTAACAAAGACTTTACAATTGCTGTAAACATTCCTCCATCTTTGAGTTTTTCATCACTAAAAGGTGCAAAATCATTACCAGTGACTAATTTTAGTTTTTCTATTGGATGGACGTTAGCTGTATAAAATAATAATGTTAATAATAATGAAATTTTAGGTAATTTATTTATCATTTTTATAATTCTCCAATTATTTATTAAGCGGGTTCATTATTTTCTTTTCCTTTTATCAAATCAGTATCAACTTTTTCTCTTAAAATTATTTTCCATGTTGATAAGCCAACTATTAAACCAAATATGACAAATAAAATATAAAATAGGGGATTAAAAAACACAGATAATGTTAAACAAAGAAAACCGAGAGTTCCTGCAACAATCATATTAGTCATAACTTTGTCCGAAGAGTTTAGCGGTAATTCTGCATCAAGTACAGCTTTAGTATAACCTTGGACTAATATTCTTCGTTCTCTTACTGTTGTAAAAAATTTAAACATACTTTTAGGTGAAAATGAATATCTAATATACCAAAATGGCAAGTGTACCATGTGTAGGCCAACTATTTCGATTTCTGTTCTGTGTTCATATAAAGTACCAACTTTTGTTTTTGCTATTCTTCGATGATATTCACTTATTTGATCTTTGGCTCTAGTGATTGCAGATGATTCTTTGCTTTGAATGCTTGCTACTGCAATTTCGTTTGCATGTTCGTATTTAAATGGAACCTTAGATTCGTAAATAGGTTTAATTCCTTCATCCTGCACCCCCATTGTTTCATCGAGTGGAAAACCTTCCCAATCTATTGAGACACTTTCTCTTGGGTGGTGCAATCGCTCCATTCCCCAGTGTTCTTTTGGAGATTTTCTTGCAAGGATTGCCCAGCGGTATCTCCTGCTAAATCGTCCTTCTTCTTTTAAAAATCCTGATGCTAAATCTCTAACGCGGCCTGGATATAAATTTTTTTTGGCGCTATGTCCGCTCCAAAACGTATGTGCTTCTACAGAAATTATCCAATAAGGTAGAAATACTCCATATGAGCCCAATATGCTAAATTCACTTTTAATTTTTGATGGATTATGATAGCGATTGGTTATCCATTCATTAAAGATTTCGTCTATATTTTCTTTTTTTATGTTAGATGAAATTATATAATGATCACCAATTAAATCTTTTGCCCCTTCTTCTGGGTCAATGATAAAACCAGCAGAACAAAAAGGACATAAATGAATATAGTCATCTGGATTGTATTCAAAAGACGCTTGGCATGATGCACAAGATACTTCAAACATTTTAAAATATCCTTTTTAAGTAACAATAATAATTTAATATTATAAAAATATTTTAAAAACTTGTAGAAGAAATTTAGGAATGAGTGTCAATCTTTTAGTTATGACTAAATCTTTTGGTTAAATGCAAAATGAGTTTGTGGGTTTGTTTTTCAAGATTTTGAAATGATTTAGAATTATCAATTACGAAGTCGGCATGGGTAATTTTTTCACTATCAGGCATTTGAGTATGGATAATTTTTTTTGCTTCGGAGACTGAAATTTTTCTTTTTTCTTCAAGTCTTTTTAGTTTTACAGATTCATCGGCTACAACAACAATACAAAAATCAAAACTACTTTGCCTTTTAAGCTCTAAAATTAAAGATGCTTCGTAAAAAACCCAAGCAGAGGGGGCAATTTTGTTAAGTACTTCTAATCTTGAATTATACAGTTCCAATATTGCCGGGTGCAAAATACTTTCTAATGATTTTTTTAATTTTGGTTTAGAAAATACTTGATTACGAATATAATCTCTATTTAAAATTCCAGGACTAATAAACACAGAATCACCAAAAATTGTTTTAATTCTTGCTTGCACTTCTGGAAAAAATAACACCTCACGAGAAAATAAATCTGCGTCCCAAACGCAATAACCTTTTTTTGCTAATATTTTAGAAAGTGTTGATTTTCCAGAACCAATACCTCCTGTAATTGCAATCTTTTTACACATAATTAGCGTTTGTTGTTATCACGTTGTTGTCTATATTGGTTGTTATTTTGTTGGTTACTTGAGTTTTGATCTTCATAAAATCTTTGTGAATTTTGGTAATTAGCTCGAGTGTTAAATCTTTGATTCTGAGCATTATTATTTTGATATTGATTTCTAAAATTGTTTTGATTTGAGTTTTGTTGTCTTGAGTTATTATTTTGTTGTTGATAATTTCTATTGTTAAGCTGTGATCTATTGTTGTTTTGTTGTTGAGGGTTTCTTGGTTGAAAGCCAAAACGATTTCTATTTTGCAAATTGTTTTGTTGTTGCCTATTGTTCATTGAATGATGACTTAAATGAGGCTGAGGAGCGGCCTGCGTTCCATCAGAATGAACGTAACCTGTTCTGGTCATCAAATGACTGGGTGTCGGTCTCATTTGATCTTCAAAAACTCTTTTTGCAACGCCTTCTGCGACAAGTTCAACAAGTAAATCTTCTACAGAAATACCTTCCATTTTTGACATTTGCCGGAGCTGATTCATCAGCGACCACGAAAAAGATACAGAGATATTATTTTGAGAAAAATCCCTAATTTCTGATGAATTTTGAAGGTCTTCTTCGCAAAAGTCGTCAGAATAATTTTCATTTTCTTGGAATTCTTGGGAAACATCATTAACTGCAAAATCATTATTTTGCTCAATTTCCCAATTTACTTCGGATTCTAAAGTTTCATCGGAAGAGTCTTCTATATGATTTAGTGTCACCACATTCTCCACTTCTTTAACAGGCTGATGATTATTTTCTGTTGTAATTTCAGGATGAATTTCATCTTCTTTAATTAAATGCGTTTCTTCTAACGAAGGTGTGCAAACTGCTTTGAGTTTAGGTGGGCGACCTCTGCCTCGTTTAGAAGGAGATGATTCTATTCCCCCTGTTTCTTTTGATGATTCTTCGAAAAGTGATAATGAAAAATACCTACGAGTGTGAAAATAAATCACGACGATACTCCAATATAAAGTAACAATAACAAGCAATGTTTAATAAATTAATTATTCAGGTAAAAATTCTATAAAAATCCTATGCAATTAAATAAAAACATGAAACATTTAGAAGGAGAGGTATTCTCACTTCTTACATAATCCCATAAAAGAGCTTTCAAAACAAGTATCTTAAACCAGTCTATCAAGGATTTTTTTACCTATATATTTTACAAAATGATATTGGTAAAAATGATCAATTTGTTTCGCTTAAATCGTGCAGATCAGCGAATTCTGAAAGCATACTTAAATTTTCGGTCCAACCAGGTTTAACTTTAACAAAAAGTTCTAAGAATACCTTCTTTTCAAGATGTTTTTCTAATGAAACTCTTGCTAACATTCCAATATTTTTAAGTCGCACCCCTTTTTTTCCAATGACTATACCTTTTTGAGATTCGCGATCTACAATTAATGTTGCTAAAATTTTTACGACTTTTTGCTCAGTGGTAAATTTTTCAATAACAACAGCTATTTTATATGGCAGCTCCTGACCAAGCTGACGAAAAATTTGTTCACGAATAATTTCACTACATACAAATTTTTGCGATCTGTCAGTAAGATCATCCTCGCCAAATAGCCAATCGCTAATCGGCATATGAGTGGATATGAGCTTTCTCATAAATACGACATGTTCTGGAGTTTTAGATGAAACTAGAATAGACGTATTTTCAGCAAGTTGACAATTTAAACTATTTGAAGAACTCAAATCCTTTAAAAGGCTTTGAAATTGTTGTTCAATGTTTAGTCTTTCTTGTTCTGCTTCTTTTATCTTAACCTTATCTGATTTAGTTGCAAGGAGTAGAAGCTTTTTATTGTATTTTTTTAAAATACCCTTTAGCCAAAGTGTATCTTCTGGATGCCAGCCCTGAGAAACGTCAATCAAATAACATACAAGGTCGGCTTCAGCTAATACGTTCCAGGCTGTTTTGTTCATCATTTGATTGATTTTAGGCAACCCTTGATCTTGATGAATGCCTGGGGTGTCAAGCAAAAGAATTTGACAATCGCTTTCTGTGAAAATGCCTAAAATTTTGTTTCTTGTTGTTTGGGGCTTATTGCTGACAACAGCTAATTTTGAGCCAAGTATTGCATTTAAAAACGTGCTTTTTCCCGCATTGGGTCTGCCAAGTAATGCCACATATCCGCATTTTTTCTTCATTTTTTACCTTCAAAAAAACTAATGACCATATCTTTTGTTAATTTTCCTAATTCAATTTCATTTAAAATTTTTTCTGCAACCTTTTTGCTAGCTTCTCTTTTGCTAGCTGCAGATGCTCTTCCTATTTCTGTGTTTCCAACAAAGGCGGCAACAATAAAAAAAGTTTCTTGGGGGGTTCCCTCGGTACCTATCGTTCTATAGGATGGAGGAAGACCTATAATTCCTTGAGTCCATTGTTGTAACTTACTTTTTGAATCAAATTTAAGAAGAATGTCTTGTCCAGCTTTAAGATCGTTGGCAAAAACTTTAAGTAACCACATATGTGCTTTTTCTTCGCCGGCGTCAAGAAGTAAAGCGGCGGTTACGGCCTCAAAAGCGTCAGCAAGGACGTTATCTCTTCTTTGAGGGTTTGAGTTCATTTCTGCTTTTCCAACCAGAAGACATTCTCCTATACCAAGATCTCTGCTTTTTAAAGCAAGATTTTCTGTTCCTACTATTGCTGCTCTTAAGCGAGAAAGATCGCCTTCTTGCAAAGACTTGTGGGCAATCATGGCTTCAGAAGCAATAAAAAAGCTAAGAAACGCATCGCCAAAAAACTCAAGACGTTCATTTGAAAATATGCCAGATCTATCGTGAGGCCAGTAGACGAGAGATGAACGATGAACAATAGAAATAGCGGCAATTTTTTTGTCTTTATATCTGTGATCTTGTATTTCTCCAAGTTTATCAATATTGGCTTCAATTTGAGGGAAAACTCGGCTTAACTTTACAAAATTAAGCTCACACAAGTGAGATTTAAGAAGCAAAAGACGATCGCTGAACATTATTGTATGACCTTATCAATAAAGCCACCACCTATCACTTCGTCGTTATAGTATAAAACAGCTATTTGTCCTGGTGTTACAGACTTTTGTGGCACCTTAAAATGCAAATAAGTAGAATTATCATTTTTAACTACAGTTGCTTTGCATGGTGTTGAGCGATAGCGAATTTTTACATCATATTCGCAATCAAAGCGATGAGGTCGAATTGAATGAAAATCTTTAAATTTAAAACCTGATCGTAAAAGAAATTGTTCGTTTCCAACATAGACTGTTCCTGAGGAGGAGTCTATGCGAGTTACATATAATGGAGTAGGGTATGAGATTTTTAAGCCTTTTCTTTGCCCAACTGTGAATTGGTGTATTCCCTCATGTTCTCCTAAAAGTTGCCCATCTTCATGGCGTATTTCGCCTTTAATAATTTTATTTTCAGAAACGCGTTTGGATATGAATTTAGCGTAATCATTATTGGGAATAAAACATATTTCCATGCTTTCTTTTTTATTTGCATTCACCAAACCATATTTTTCTGCAAGTGTTCTCACTTCTGTTTTGGATAAACACCCTACAGGAAATAGAGTTTTAGAAAGTCTTTCTTGAGTAAGAGAATATAAAAAGTAGCTTTGATCTTTGTGGGGATCTAATCCTTTTACAAGTTTATATTGTCCATAAACTTCGTCATAACTTATTTGGGCATAATGTCCTGTTGCCACAAAATCACATCCAAGTCTTTGCGCTCTATCAAGTAAGTGATCAAATTTTAAAAAAGTATTGCAGGCAACGCAAGGATTAGGAGTTCGTCCTTTTAAGTATTCTTCAGTAAAATAATCAACCACATTCTCTTTAAAATCTTCTTGGTAATCAAACACATAAAAAGGAATACCGAGTTTGTGGGCAACCATTCTGGCGTCAGCAACATCGTCTAAACTGCAACATGTATCAAATTTACTATTGGGGTCGCAGCTCGTTTCGTTTTGAGAATAATCCCAAAGCTGCATTGTAACACCAATAACATCATAACCTTTTTCTACAAGCAAAGCAGCAGCAACAGAGCTATCTACACCGCCAGACATAGCAACAAGAACACGTTTTTTCATATATTAAGTCTCTGATGAAATTGGGAGAATATCATATCCTCCATAACCATGTTTTGATAAAAATTCGTTAGCATTTATTTCTAGATCAAGGTTACGAATAAAGCCTCTAATGTAAAAAGTTAACCCTTCAAATTCATGTTTGCTCCAGTCTAGTGGAACAAATACAGTACGCTCTTCTGAAAAATAATTAGTCCAATAAATGTCTAAGTAGTCTAGCATTGTTAATGCAATCGCAGAGTTTTGGTAACTTTGATTTGTTTCTTTTATAAATACACATTCTATAGGATATGATTTAGTCATATCTTTTTTTGTTAAAGATATACACAATTGAACTTGGTTTTGATCAAAACTTGATTCGATTTCAAAATGTTCATTATCTAAATAAATCATATGTTTTTTATTAATAAGTTTTGTTACTTTAAATAGCTCGTCGTCTGGCCATGTTGCGGTTAATTTGTTGTTTTTTATGTATGATAATTTTTGCATATTTTACGCCTCCATCAATAAATTATGATGAATATTATTAATAAAAACTCTGGCTGATTCAATCTCATTTAGTGTTTCAAATGGTTTGAAGTTGTTTTGAATTTTTATTGTACTTACTAATTTTTCTGCTGCAAGCAGTTCAGAAAACATAGGCACTTTACCAAACAATGATTCAAATACCAAGAAAAGTTCTTGTGATATATGAGTCTCAATATCGTCAAGCCATTTGTTGATGTCAGGATATCTTTGATTTTCAACTAATTTATTTAAAGGTATTTCTAAATTATTAGAATCACTCATTGTAATAGTTCTTAGAGACTTTAATTTGCCATTATATAAGCTAGTGTCTAAGGAAACAATTTTGTGTCCAAGATCTTTTTGCAAGCCAGTTAGTATGCTCCAACCAATTTGAAATATATATTCTGGTCCTAATAATTGCAGACAGGTGGTTCCTTGTTCGAGATCGGTTTCAGTATTATTAAAGTTTAATTGAAATTCATTAGCATTTAGTAAACAGTACTCTAAACCAATATTGAGTGCACCACGAACTATAAGAAGAGATCGTGCAAGTCCTTCGTTATCGAGCGAATTCATTGCACCTGATACGAGTATATTTGATAAGTTTGCGATTCGTTTTTTTAGATAAATAGATTCTTCCAAACTTTTATTACTTAATTCAATAAAAACTTTTTCAATTAATAATTGAGGTGCAGCTAATTGCTTAATATAAACGCTTTCGGAGCGAAACAACAGCATATTACAATGAGCGATAATTTTTTCTGTACATTCTACAATAAAATCGTCATCTTCATAAAAATATTCTGGTCTTGCATTATCTGAACCAATAATATTTTTTAAAGTATCCTCGCCTAAGGTGTGTTGTAAATAGCGAGTGCCTTCTTCTGGGTCAAGTTTTGATAAAAATTGGACAATTTGATCTTGTAGTTCAGAATTTAAGGACTCATCTGATTTTAATAAATTATAATTATTTTTAGAATTTATTTTTTTTATGGTTTCTATTCTTTTGGATTCTAATTCTTTTTCTTGTTGAATTAATTTTTTAAGATAACTTAGTTCTTTAGGAATAAGAGCTTTTAAAGCATCTTCTTTTGATACAAAACCTTGATCTGCTAATCTAGAATTTTTCCAACGTAACCCAAATTCTAGAGACTCCTGTCTTACAAGCATTGTTGAATGAGCTAAAATTGAAGCTGCTATACGTGCGTTTAAAATATATAAAGAATCTATAAAAGGTTTTAATATTTCAAAATATTCTGGGTCTTCATGACAAATTTTTAAGTAAAATTTATTGTCAGCAGTTTTCCACCAGTTTTCTTTAATGTCTTCGTTAATATGGTAAAGACCTTCTGGAATAATTTCAAAAATTTTTGAAAAAATTAAGACAATGGTTTCTTCTTCGAGTTCGATAATTCTTTGGGCAGCAAATTCTGGAGATATTTCCATCCATAAGCGAATCCATGACATAATTTTACAAGTGGATATATCCCATGTTTCAAATTCCTGTGATTTTTCCCAAATATCAAAATCAAGTATTTTTTGAAGTTGTTCTCCTCTAACCCATTCTACCACCTCTAAGGAATCTTCAAAACCATGCGCCATAATACTGCGGTATAAGGTGTGTGCGGGGGCAATATGGGCAAGAAAAGGCAAGCTTGGTTGACTAATAAGCCAATCAATATCTAGTAGAGCTGGAGCAAAAAGGTTTTCTGAAGCGGGTTTCCATGGAACTCCGCTTCTTGCCATAACCATCTTTTTGTTAATGTTTGGACTCATTTCTTCTGATTCTATAGATAAATTTTTTGGCATATGAAGTTTAAACATTATGATTCACTCCTTGACCTAATTACCTGAAAACAGGCAGTCTTATACTTAGAGAATTTCAATAATAAGTAGATTTTGCACCTGTTTATTGAAGGACGGAAATTTAGGTACCAACTTCAAACAGTCTGCCGTAGCATGTTATACTGAATTGCGGAAGGAGAATTTGTGCCCCTCTCCACACATATGCCTAAAAACGAAAAAAAAACAACAATTTCAGGTACTAAATCCTTAATACAGAGTGAACAGTTCATCACTTTTTGGGGGACAAGAGGAACAATTCCAACTCCAAATGAAGATATGCTTAAATATGGAGGAAATACGTCTTGTGTTGAAGTCTTCTCGATATCAAAAACTAAAAGAACTTCAATAATTTTAGATGCTGGTACGGGAATAATAAAATGCTGTGAAAACGCGCTGTTAAGAGGAGATCGTTCTTTTCATCTTTTACTAACACATATGCACTATGATCATATCATAGGTTTAACAAAATTCATCCCTTTTTTTAGAAAAGACTGTAAAATTCATATTTATGGTCAAGCAAAACTCGGCTCTACATTAAAAGAAATAATCCAAAAATTCTTTAGTAGTCCTTTTTTTCCAATTGAATTTCATCAGTTACCTGCAGTTGAGAATATCATTTTTCATGATTTGAAAGGCAAAAATGATTTTTTAATTGAAGACGTGCTAGTTGAGTTTTTGCCTCTCAATCATCCTCAAGAGGCTGTTGCCTATAAAATTTGGAGTGAAGATAAGCAAAATAGTGTCGTTTATGCTACAGATCATGAGCATGGTACGGAGAAGGACAATGATTTAGAAAAATTTATTAAAAACAGTGACTTATTTATTTACGATTCTACTTTTTCTGATAGCAATTATAAGAACTTTATAGGATGGGGGCATTCTACGGCAAAACAGGGAGCAATATTTGCTCAAAAAACAGACGTAAAATTTTATGCAATTTTTCACCATGACCCTTCAAGTACAGACAATTTTTTAGAGTCAAAAATTTTAAATGAAGCACGAAGTTTCTTTAAAAATAGTTTTCTAGCTGCAGAGCACCAAACCTTAAACATCTCTGAGCTAAAAGTGTTATTGACGGAGTAGTTATATTATGGGAGAGAGTTAGTTTTGGGTTAAGTACTGCTAAAAATAGCAAAATCCAATTTAATAATTCTCTGGAATGATGACAATGGCATTTCAAAATAAAAAACAAAGAACTTCTTTTAAAGCAATACATAAAAATTTTCGTAAAGAATCTATTCTGCCGACAGAAATGATGTCCAACCCAAATCGTCCTCAGTGGCTAAATCTTCTGCCTTCACAAGTTAACATTGTATTTTTTGATTTAGAAACGACCGGAGGAAATCCTCATAATAGTTCAATCATCGAAATTGCGGCTATTAAATATTCGAAGGGTAAGGAAGTTGCTAGGTTTGAAACTCTTGTCAATCCTAAACGACATATTCCAGGTATAGTTCAGAAAATTACAAAAATTACAAATGAAATGGTGGTTAATGCACCTGCTTTTAAAGAAATTTTTGATGATTTTATAAACTTTGTTGGTGATTCTGTCCTGGTAGCTCATGGTGCACAGTGCGATATTTCTTTTATTTCTCATGCAATGAGAGAGTTTAGAAACGAAGAGTTTAAAAATTTCTATTTTTGTACACATCTTATTGTGTCAAATATTTTAAACGAAGCTCCTTCTAAAACACTTTCTGGAGTTGCGAGTTATTTTGAATTGCCTGTGTTAGAAGCGCATAATGCATTAGCTGACGCAGAAATGACAGCAAATATTTTTTGGAGGTTGCTCGAAATAACAGAAAAAATTGGTTTTAGAACATGCGATGATTTATTAAAGTTACAATCAGATGCAGAAACTATTAGAAAGTTGGGGCCAGGAATTAATCCTTCAATTGTTGATAATATACCATCTACTCCAGGAATATTATATGTTTTAAATTCTCATCATGAAATTTCATTTTTAACTGCTTCGTCGAGTATAAAAAAATCTCTGCAACATCTTACTGAAATTGGTTCAGATAAAGAAATGAACAAGATTATTGTTGATGCATCAGGATTTAAATTTGAGCGTTGCAATAATTTACTTGAGGCTTTAATTCAAGAAAAACGAGCTTTAAAAAGAATTTCTCTTACTATAGATCCGAGAAAAGCACAAAATAGAAGTGAAAATTTTTTACAAATATTTATTCCTGATGACATGCTAGATTTTGCTCGAGCTTATCCAGAAAAAGTTCCATTTTTAATTCCGCAGTACGCTGAGTTACATTCTGAAGAAAGCATTGAAAACGAAACACATATTGAGGAAAGTAAGCAAAATACTAATTTGTATGTTACTTTTGGAGAGCAAGACGATTCAGTAATACCAATAACAAGAACTAGAAAAATTAATGATATTTTAAAGTCAGATAAATTTAAAATTTTAAGACATCGAAGTCATGCAAAGGATACATGTATTCGTATTGGTCATCTCAAAGAGGGTATAGGTTATTGTTTTGGGCCATTTTCTCAAGCTAAAGCAGCTTTAGCAGAAGTTTTGGAGATAGCAGAACATTTTCCTTTTGAACACAATTCTTTTACAATGCGAGAAAGATTTGCGCATTTACGGGTTATAATTTCATTACTGAATGGCAATATTGAAAAAGAAATTCATCACTTAGAAAGTGCAAATAAAAAAATAAAAGCAGTCAAAAATTTTTCTAGATGGTTAAGAAATTTAAATTTATTACGCGAAGTAAAAAATGTTACGAGTAACGTAAACTCTTTTATTGTAAAGCAAACTCTTCCCTCTGGATTAAGTGTAATATCAAATAATGATTTTAAAGAGTTTGATATTGCTGTTATTGTAAGAGGTCGAGTTGTTAAAAAAACTAGACTTCCTTTTGAACAAGGAGAACGATTAAAAAGTTCTCGTTATTTTACAAGACTATTTCATGATTATCTTAAAGAAATAAAATCGCCGTTAATGCCTATAGTTTTTACCGATGATGTTTGCTCTGATATGGAATTGTTTAGTTACTGGTTACAAAACAAAAAAGGCGAAGGTGAGTGGGTCAGTTTTTATGAACTTGAAGGCTTATTTAATATTTCATTACTTTAAATTCTATTTTTAGTTTTTGTTTCCTGTTTTTCTAATTCGTTTTTATATAAAAGATCTTTTTGGTTTCTTAATTCGTCTTCTATTTTTAATTCTAGCAAATATTTATCAAACAAGATTTTTCTTAATATCAATACATTATTAGTGTGATTTTTTATTTTTTTACCTATTAAAAATAAATTTTCTAAATAAGATCTTTCGTAGTCAATTCGGTTTAATTCTTTTTTTAGTGTTTCTTTTAATAATTCGTTATGAGAGATATCTTTTAATATTTCTTTATTTAACAATTTACTTTTTATAATTTGCTTGTTTACTATATTTTCGTTAATACGTTCGTGATTTCTTGCTTCTTCAAGTTTATCAAAATGTCTGAGTTCGAGCCTTTTTCTAGCCATAGCGTATTGATGTTGCAATTCTGCAAATCGTTCCCATGTATAAGAATCTGGTGAAAATACATTAACTCTCATAGTTTTATCCATCCAATATGACTTATTTTACTTATCGGAATTTTTAAATTATAAATAAAATAGTTATTGTAAATTATTGATATTTATGATTTAATTATTTTTGTTACGTAACCATTTAATATTGTTTATCAATGTTATGTTTTTGCATTTTTTATTGAATTGGTTTAGGTAAAATAAGGGGTTAAAGTTTTTTTAAAATGAAAGACTCTATCGGAGATTTTGATGTATCTTTTTAAAATAATAAATTTATTGGTATTTTCCTTGGTATTTTATTCGTGTTCCACGACATTTGACAATGCACAAAATAAAAAATCCAATCAAATCATAACAACTCTTGCTCCCACAACACCTTTTGAGTCCAATACAATAGACGGGGTTTTAGCAACAGTCACAGATCAAGTTATACTTCTGAGTGATTTACAACATGCAGTTTTGGTAGCAAGTCAGGGGCAAACTAGACTTTTGGCAAGTGGTCAGTTGGTTGGAGGCTCGTTAACGCAAAATCATGCACAACAAATTTTAGACACATTAATTAATCAAAAAGTATTGCAAATTAAATCACAGGAACTTGGTTTTGATGTTCCAGATGAAGAATTAACTGCAAGAATTCAAGACTTTTTGAGTCAAAGAGGTTTTTCTGAAACTGAGCTAGAAGAGCAACTTACAAAAAGTAATAAAAGTTTAGAAGAATATCGTAGTGAATTTAAAAACGAACTACTTAAGCAACAGCTTATAGGCAGAGTTATTAGTCCTATGGTTAATGTTAGCGATGATGAAGTTAAATCTTTTTATCTACAACAAACTGGCGGCGTAAAACAAGTTAGTGCAGTTAGGTTGAGAAGCTTATTAATTAAACTATCAGAAAATCAAACCGCTCAAGCAACAGAACTACCTATTGTTAAAATGCTAAATCAAAAAATAGCTGAGGGTGAAAATTTTGCTGAACTTGTAAAAAAATACTCTATGGAAGCAGATGCAAACGTAACCGAAGGGTTACTGCCTCCTAAACCAGTCTCTAATCTTCCTTCCGAAGTAAGAGAGCGTTTAGTTAACTTAAAGCCAGGACAAATTATTGGACCTATTGTATTGGGTAGGTCATTATTTTTCTTTGAATATATAGGAGCAAATTTTTCGACTGAAAGTGATTTGGAGAAAAACTTTGCATCATGGAAAAATAAATTACAAGAAATAAAATTTTCTGAGAGAATGGTTGAGTATTTAAAAGCAGAAAGATCTAAGCTTAAGGCGAATATTCGTCCTTTTGAGTTTATAAGATAATATTAACTTAAAAGATTTAATATCTTAATTAAATTTTGTTTGCTTTCAAAGAATATTCTTATTTCTCCCGCACCTGTTTTTTCAAACGAAACCCTACAATGCGTATTAAATTTATTTTTTATTTTTTGTTCTGCAGATAAAGCTTCTTCCAAATAATATACTGGATTTGTTATTACATCTTTTTGAATAATTTTCTTTTTAGAAATTTTATTGGTTCTTTTTAAAACAGGTTTAGCGTTTGAACCTGATTTTATTAAATTTTCAACTTCTTTCTTTAGTAGTTTAAATTCTTCTTTTTCGCATTGTTTTCGTTTTGCTGCAAAAATATCTAATAGTATTTGGCGCGTAAAGACTTCTGGATACAGTTTAATTTGATTCTTAACTTCTTCTGGAATGCGAGCAAGCCAAATTGCTCTTCTAATTGTTTGAGGATGTTGTGATTCTTGATGTGAAATTTCAGTAATGCTTTTTCCTGCTACCCATTCATTACGCCAAATTTCACCTAATTCTAAAAATCTAATTCCTGGTTTTCTAGATCCCGCCATTGATTGTCCTTACTCTTAAAAATTTTTTAACTAAATGTCATATTTGTTATAAAATTATTGTGTTATTATTCGTTTCTTTTAAAAAACTATTTTATTTCTAATTTTTAAAGTAGAAAATTTTGTTGTTTTTTCAGAAAAAATTTTTAAGTAAAAGCTTGGAAAGTTTTTATATAAAGTTACTTTATAATTTTTTATTTTTATTAGTGTAAACTTTTTTATGTAATAATGTCCTGTAAGCATAATTTCAAAATCCTTTTAAAAAGACTTGTTTACTATAGAAAAAGATTTGTTTAAAGCCAAATTAAAAAAAGAAAAATTCTATTGTATTGTTTGGATTATCACATTTTTTACCTTTAACACATTTAGTCTGTTTTTAAATTTTTGCGAAACTTGTTTTTTTAAACTTAAAAACCGCTGTGCTACTTTGCATTGAGTTTCTGTAACATCTAAAACTGGGAAAAATTAATCTTAAAGTAATCTTAAAGTAATCTTATAATGAATATTTTTTAATAATATTAAATACTTATTTATTAAATTCAACTCGCAATGTGGTTTTATCTCGGTTTTTTTATGGTGTTTTTATATTATTTATTGATATTTATAAATTTTGCAAATTGCTATTGAATGCTTTTATGCAAAATTATTTTGTTTATTTAGTATAATAAAAATTTTTTAAAAATGTACGATGCTGCTGTAATTAATAAGTATTAATTTTTTGACTTGGTATGTTTTTGCATTAGCTTATTATAAATTTTATTTGATTCTGATTTGTTTAGCGAGGTTTTGTTAGAAAGTATAAATATAATTATACTATTTATTGCAACCACCAAGAAAGATAACTCCATACTAATAATTCCAATTCCGCCTCCAAAAGTGCTTAGATAAGAAATGATTCCAGAAAAAACAAGGTATACAGCAAGCCAAATAAAAGACTTAAGATGCAATATTTCATTTTTATTATTTTTATTAAAAATATGTGTAAAAGAAAAGACTATCACACCTAAGAATACTGCAAATATTAATTTCCATAGTGTATTCCATCCAGTCCAAAGTAACATTAAATTACAAATATAAAATGCAAATAAAGAAATTAAATTATAAAATGGAAGTTTAAATGGTCTTTCAATTGAAGCAAAATTTTTACGAAATATTGGTAAACATAATGGGCCACAAGCAAGAGTTAACACAATTGCAGAAGATAAAAATGCAATCATTGATTGCCAGCCAGAAAAAGGTAAAAATAAAAGTAAACCAATAATATAGTTTGCAATAATTGCAAGCCATGGAATAGAAAATCGATTTACTTTTGCAAAAGCTTTTGGAGCATCATTTTGTAAACTTATTGAATATAAAATTCTTGAAGAAGCAGCAACATATCCAACAGCTGTACCTAATGGAGAAATAAAAGCATCGACATATAAAACTTTAACCATAAAACCTAAACCTAATGCTAAAAATATTCCTGCAAAAGGTCCTGAATCACCACTAAATTGAATTTTATCCCATCCAGCTGCAACTGCAGAAGGATCGATTGCTAAAATAAAACCCAACTGCAAGAGTGTATATAACAGCATGCATGCAGCAATTGATCCAAATAATGCTATAGGTATTGATTTTTGAGGATTTTTTGCTTCTCCTGCAACAAAAATAGCAGTTTGAAAACCAAAAAAAGAAAAGCTTACTCCGCCTATTGCGATGGAAGAAAGAACACCGGTAAAACCAAATGGCGCAAACTCAGAAGATGTTAAGTTTGATGGGTGAATTTGTGTTGTTAAAAGTAATATTGCAACGGATAATGGAACAATTAATTTCCATACTACCACAAGCTTTGTCGTTTCGGTCATGATTTTAACGCCAACTATATTAATAAAAGACATTATTCCTAATAATAAAGCGGCAAATAATAAGCCTTTATCAGTAAGAACTTGATTATTATTTATTTTTTCGGTTAAATTTGGAATATAGTTTGAAGCGTATTGCAGTATTGCTTGAACTTCAATTGGTGCAATAACCATTGTCCAGAGCCATGTTATCCATGCAAAAATCGCACCTGTCATTTTACCATGACTGAGGGTGACAAAAGCTGTTGAGCCTCCACTTAGTGGAAGCATTGTTGAAAGTTCTGCAAATGTTAGAGCAATGATACCGACACAAAAACCACCTATAATCCATGAAAGTATTGCTGCTGGTTCAGCCGTTTGGGCAGTGTAAAACGAGCCAAATAACCAACCGGAGCCAATAATAGATCCAATTGATAAAAAAAGGAGGCTAGTTTTTGAAATATTTCTCTTTAGTTCCATATTTTGACTTGCCTTTAAAAGAGAGTAGTGGGTTCCGCTAACCATGTAGTAGGTGTAAGACGGACTGAACAGGTTTTTATGCATGAAAACATTTGGCCTGTCATCCAAAAGACAAAAATTTTTTTACTGGGTTTTAGAAGGGTTTTAAATGTTAAAATCAAAAAAGTCTTTAGTTACATTTGAGCACAACGGACAAAGGTTTGATATAGTTGCTGCAGAATTGTTTAAAGAAATGAGTCGCAAGAAAATTAAAGCAATTATAGATTCAGGTGGAGCTTATATTAATAAACGGAGAGTAATTGTTGCAAAAACAGTAGTTAAAACTGGAGATAAAATTGAAATTTTTTGGGAAGAAAATGCTCAAAGTTTATCAAATGCAAGTAAACAATCAGTTACTAGTGTAAATAAAACCTTAGGTACGTATATAAGTAAAGAAACGTGTGTTTTTGAAAACGAGGATTTTTTTATTATAAACAAACCAGCAGGAATTTCTAGCCAAGCGACTCTTACTTCTGATAAAGATTCCATAATTTTTGCATTAAATAAGTTTGACCCAAATAAGTTTAATTTAAAAAAAATGTTTTTGGTGCATAGACTAGATAAAGAAACATCCGGTTTAATGATTATCGCTAAAAATCAGAATTCTCAAAAGATTTTTGAAAATTTATTTAGAGATAAAAAAATTAATAAGACTTACGATGCAATATGTTATTTCGCTCCAAAAAATCTCGAAGGAGAAATTAATTTTCCTATTGCAAAAGATAATACAAGAAAAAATTGTTATTTTGCAGTTACTAACATAAAATCTAAAATTAAAGATCAAAAACAAGCATCAACGTATTATAAAGTAACAAAAATATTTAAAAATAATGAAGCATCATTAATGAGATGTAATCCAAAAACGGGTAGAACACATCAAATTAGAGTCCACCTTTCTGCAATTGGATGCCCATTATTTGGTGATAAAACTTATTCTCAAAATATTTATGGTCATCGGTTTTCACAACTTGCTATTCGTCATATGTTGCATGCAAGTGAGCTTGAGTTTGAAGTAAATGGAAAAATATTTCATTTTACTTCAAACTTGCCAGAAGATTTTGAACGCATAATTAAAACTCTAGAATAACTAGGATATTTTTTATTCTTTAAATTTGTTATGCTCTCTTGAAAATTGTTTCTTTGTATTTTAGAAAAGGGTAACCTTATTGCAACATCAATTTTAAAAATTGAGGAGGATTTTTTAAATGGCTTATAAACTGATTACGGTTCCAAAGAGTGGTTCGCATATTCAAGCAGATGCGAAAGGAAAATTAACTGTTCCCGATAATCCAATCATTCCTTACATTGAAGGTGATGGCACAGGGCCTGATATTTGGAAAGCATCCCAAATGGTGTTTGATGCTGCTGTGCAAAAAGCATTTGGTGGCAAAAAACAAATTCACTGGATGGAAGTTCCTGCAGGCGAAAAATCATTTAACAATCATGGTAATTGGCTTCCAGATGAAACGATTGACGCAATTAAAGAATACCGCGTTGCGATAAAAGGCCCTTTAACCACTCCTGTTGGTGGCGGTATTAGAAGTTTAAACGTTGCGCTGCGTCAAATTTTAGATTTGTACCAGTGCGTTCGTCCTGTGCGTTGGTATACCAACGTGCCATCGCCAGTGCGTGAGCCGCAAAAAGTAAATATGTGTATTTTTCGCGAAAATACAGAAGATATTTACGCTGGAATCGAATTTAAAGCTGGTACCGAAGAACAAAAAAAGCTTCGCGATTTTCTTGTCAATACGCTTGGCAAAAAAGTACGTGAAGACTCCGGCCTTGGCATAAAGCCAATCAGCGAATTTGGTTCAAAACGTTTGGTAAGAGCAGCAATCAATTATGCAATTAAAAATAAATGCAAAAGCGTTACTCTTGTGCATAAGGGTAACATTATGAAGTTCACTGAAGGCGCGTTTCGTGATTGGGGATACGAAGTTGCTAAATCTGAGTTTCGTGATCAGTGTGTCACTTGGGAAGAGTGCAATGGCAATGCTCCAGCAGGTAAAATTTTAGTGAAAGATGCGATTGCAGACAATATGTTTCAACAAGCACTGTTAAGACCTGATGAGTATGAAGTTTTGGCATGTACA
Organism: Spirobacillus cienkowskii; assembly: GCF_037081835.1. GTDB lineage: Bacteria > Bdellovibrionota_B > Oligoflexia > Silvanigrellales > Silvanigrellaceae > Silvanigrella > Silvanigrella cienkowskii. Next base: position 96,808 of record NZ_CP146516.1, read on the forward strand.
AATTTAAACGGTGACTATCTTTCTGATGCATTGGCAGCGCAAGTTGGTGGCTTAGGCATTGCCCCTGGTGCTAATATTGGCGATGGTTATGCATTGTTTGAAGCAACCCATGGAACAGCTCCTAAATACGCTGGTCAAGATAAAGTAAATCCAGGCTCTGTAATTCTTAGCGGAAATATGATGTTTGAATATTTGGGTTGGCACGAAGTTGTTACTTTAATTGAAAAAGCATTTGAAAAAACGTTGGCACAAAAAGTTGTAACATATGATTTTGCGCGCCAGTTACCGGGTGCAAAAGAAGTGAAATGTTCTGAGTTTGCTAAAGCAATTATTGCCAATATGTAATAATAACTGTTTCTTTATTTTTATAATTAAAAAAGAGAGCGAATAATGCGCTCTCTTTTTTTTGTGAATACTATGTCTCTGTGAACAAAAATTTAATATGTAAAGAATTTTTAAGGAATTATTGTAACAGGAGTCATCTCTTTAAATGATACATAATGATCTTTTGTAAACCATCTTTTTCCAGTGGTTTTATCAAAAACAACTCTTTTTGCATCGCGTTTTTGTTGTCCTTGATATTGAATATCCATTTCATAATATTCAGGTCTATAAAATGGTTTAGATTCTTTTCCTGTTGGTAGTTTCTTTTCATTATTCCAAAATCTTTTGTATTTATTTTGGCTAAAGTCAATTGTATCTGTTAAATATTTAGCTCTATGAGGAATCTCTGGTTTTTTTCTCTGAACGACTTCAAACGGGGTATCATCTTCGTCAGAAGGATGAATTTCACTATTAGATTTCGTTTTTTCTAATGAAGGAAAGCCTGATACATTATTGTTTTCTTCAACTGGTTTGGGCTTTGCTACAACATTTCCACTAACATTAGCGCGCCCTTTTTCTCGTATTGTGGGATGCTCAACAACACCCCTCGCTGGAGGAATACCTCCTTTTGGTCTTATATTTCCAGGAACTAAAACTTCGAGAGAAGGTTCTTTCGTAGGGCCTCCCGTAACGAGATCGAGAGCCGCACCTGTAAGAATTTCATCTAAATGTATTCCCCAACCACTACCAAGAGCTAAGCCGTGCTTATATTCCCAATTGCTACAAATTTGGTCGCCAGCTTTAATAAAGCCCCAATCAGTCGCTGCAATACTCCAGGAAGCAACTCCAACTTGATCATAGTCGGGGCCAAATGAATTTGTACAAGTGTTAATTAATTCTCGACAAACGTAATTCCATCTTACGTATTCCTTTAATTTTGACTTATTAAATTGTTCTATTTGATGAATTGACTCTCGAGATTGTCTTGATAAGTGATAATTATGGTGGAGTTTTTTTTCTTCAATAACAAAATTTTTAAAAACTTTTTGAAAATCTACTTCTGAAATTGTTTCAAACCATTTTAGCTCTTTTGATTCTAGCTTTTTTAAATAATCTGGTGATTCGCTTGCATAAACTTCATCATTTAATTCTTTCTGAGAGTCTTCAATGACGCCATGCCGCTTTTTGACAAGATGATGTGGTTCGGGAAATTCATCATTTACTTTATTTCGGAAATGATAAACATCTCGAGTATTTCGTGGTTTTGGTTTTTCTCCATCGTCAAAATGAATCTTAAAACCAGTGTGCAAGGAGTGATCTAAAACCTGAGATATCCATAATGATCCCTTAATCCAGTAACCCCCTTCATCATGGGGAGCCCAAGAAGGATATTTTGGATTCAGATTTGGTTTAGCCCATTGCCATTGTGTGGAATCATTTTTATTCACACAAAATAAATACGAACCCATCCCTTCACTATATAATACTTCCGCATTCACTTTTTGTTGTGAAAATGCAGTAAAAACTCCTGCCATCGCAATTGCAATATTTTTGCATTTTTTTTTAAAAAACAAAAAACACCTCCTTTAGTTATAAAGTTTTAGATAAAAAATTATTGTTATTTTTTATTTTAATAATATGATTATATTTGATTTATTTTTTTGATATTCTTAATAAATAAAGACTACCAATTTGTTTTTTGGTTATCATTAAAATTTTTTAAAATGAAGAGATTGGAAAAAAAAATTAAAATATTTTAAAATTTTTTACAAAATGATTAAAAATTGCATTAAATTAAAGCGTTTTTGTTAAAATTTGCATTAAAAAGTGTCTTTTGTAGATTTATTTATATGTTTTTTTACATATATTGTCTTTTTTTTAGGTAGATTTTTTAAAAAATAGCTTACCAATAAAATTTTTAAATAAAATTATTGAGTTTTATTTTTTTAAGAAAAAAAAGCTGCGTTTCCTCCTTTTACAAGAAGAAACGCAGCATGAAGCTCAAACTACAACATAATATTGAGAATTAATGAGATTGGGGGAGTGTACTCAAGACTTTGAGAACAGTTGATTTTTGGTATGTTTGCAGAAAAGGTTGGATTACCAAGCCTAAAAAAAGAGGGAAACATGTTGCGGTTGATGACAACAGATCCCATATGGTCGAGGCTAGCGCCATTGCTTAAAGTTTGGTGTTTGACAAAAATTATTTTTAAGAATTCGTGGCGAATTACATAATGAATTGAATTTTTTGATTCAATAATCGTTAAGGCACATCAAGATTTAGTGAATTGAAAGTGTAAGAAAAGAGAATATTTTATAATTACTGAGCAGCTATGTCAGTAGATTAAAGTTTTTAAACTACCTTTTGCGCTTGGCTGAGGGCAAGAATATCTCTTTCGCTAAGGGGTATAACCAATAGCGCCTAAGAGTTCGGCGTAAAAAGTAAAATCGTGTAGTTCTTGAGCGTACTCTTGGTGCATAAATGCTTCGATCGTGCGATTTCCGATTGTATTAAAATGCGCCAGTTAGATTGCAATGAAGGGAGTCAATAGCAATTGCATGTAAATGGCTCATGCAATAATGGCAAAGGTGCTTATAGAACCACATTTTTATATTTGCACAAAATCACTATAGCCAGTTAAAAGCCATGTTCTTCCTGATTTTTCGAGAGTTCCGTTAATTTTGACTTGCTTTTTATCACGATGCCAATTGCACGCTTTGATATAATCAGCTTTGTTTAAAGCAACAGTGATTTTTTTGGGCAAGTCGTCTTCGTTTGTTTTAATAATAACTGTGTTTTCGATTTCTTCGTCGGTTTCATCTGCAATATTGTCCCGCGATAAACAACATATATTTCCTATAATAAATACTTTTCTTGAAGAAATTGATCCACGAAGAACGTTTCCAATTGATCTTAAAGTATCAAATGTTCTTTCTTCAATTATGACAGAAGTATTAGGTAAGTTTTTTGAAGGTAAAGATTGATCCCAAATTGCGCTAATTTCGACGCTCAAATTAATTCCGTCTTTTTTAAAGTTTGCTAAAGCATCTGCTAGATTTGCATTTAAACTTGTTTTAAATTCATTGTCTAGATCAATTGAATCTCCATTAATTGCAATTGATCTTGCTTTTTGGGCGCTTTTAATGATTCTTGTAATAACTCTTCTTTGTATAGGATCTACATTCTCTGTCTCTTGCTTGATGGACAATTGGTGATGAAATATATGAATTGGTTGCAAATCAAGAGGCATATCCACTGAGATGACAAAACTACCTATTTCGGTTTGTCCAAAACGAGATTTTTCTATGATTCTTTTAGCATCTTTTAATGCTCTATTAAACATAGGCTTAGCAGATATTTCTGCGCATGCAGAATAAACAAGTATATCCCTAATATTTTCAATTGCAATTAATGTGTATTCAAGAGGCAGACTTCCTGCAGCGGTTCCAGCACCAATAAATCTAAACTTTAAAGTATCAACAGATGGGGATGTAATATTTTTTATAATAGAATTCATATCCCTTTCTTCTAATTGAGATAAAGTGTTAATTACATTAAAAAGGGATTGTTGATAATCTTTAGAATAAGTGTTTTTAGGAACAAAAACAATTAAGTCTGTATTTTGAAATTTATATTTGAAATTTTCATTTAAGTTATATTTTTCTTCAATCCAACCAGATCTTGATAGGTACGATTGAACAAATTCTGGTGTGATAGATGATAAATTTTGAATTAAATTCATATTTTAACCCCTTCTTTGATATTTTTAAAAAAATTTTTCAGGGCTTCTGGAGTAAATTTTTGTGTTACAGGAATTTCAATTCTCTTTGAAGAATTATTTTTTATTTCTTCTTTTCCATGCAAAGAAATCCAATAAGCACAATGTCGAATTTCTAGCCGTTTTTCATCTTGTAAAATCCATTCCGCTTCATTTTTGGGTATTTTAAGTACAATCAGTATTCTTTGAGTATTTACTTCTTTAATAATAAGATCATTATATGTTTTTGCCTCTAGATCGTAAATAATAAAATCCTTTTTAACTTCTATATTGTGTGAGCATTTTAATTGAACATCAATAGCCACCCCTGATTCGATAAATCTTTTTGTGCCATCTGGTCTTTGTATAGAAGTGACTTCTTTTAAAGTTAAGTCAATTCCATAATCATTTTCGGGCTTTGATATATTTACCCCCGCCTTAGCAGCAATCGCTCTTACGTATGCGATGCTTAAATTTTCTTTAATATTTTGAATTGTTGTCATGGGAATCTTTCAAATATAAATAGTAAATAGTTTACTACGTATCTTATATATAATATTTTTTTAAACAAAAAAAATGCGGCAATTACAACTTCTCTATTTCCTTTTGCGCTTGGCTTAAGGCAAGAATATCTCTTTCGCTAAGGGTATAACCAATAGCGCCTAAGAGTTCGGCGTAAAAAGTAAAATCGTGCAGTTCTTGAGCGTACTCTTGTTTTAGCTCTGCTGCTGAAAGTGGTTTTTCTTGTAAAAAAATATTTAAGCCTTCTGTTGTGCACAAAGCCGCCAGTAATAAGGGCATGTGTCCAATGGCACTTCTGCCCAGCTCCTTACGCTCAAAAATTTGCAGTTCATTTTGCATGCTAAATCCTTTCTGCATAACCGTATCGATTGTTCGATGCGGTTTTTTTTGTGCGCACAGCTCTGGAGAATCAATGCTGTGGTAAAAAATACATATAGAGGGTTGGATTTCAAATATCCCGCAATGCCCTACCATTGGCTGATTAGGGGTATCTTGCCGAAAAAAAGGGCACGGTAGTGCTTCTAACAAAAAATTTTTTTGATCTTTTTCGGTTAGGGGTAGATTACCAATTTTGTTTGCTATTTTAAAATACTTATCTACATAAGAAAATAAACATTCTGAGAGTTCTTTTAAATTATGACCATCAACAATTAATTGGTTTAACAACACAAATGCTTCACCAATAGTGACAGGTATCATTGCAAAATGGCAGCATGCCCCACACCCTTTTTGGCAGCTTTTTGCCTCATTGGGATATTTTTGTATAAACTGTGTCGTATTTTGTTCAATTTGTTTTTTTTGTTCTTGGTATAAGTTTAAAATAAATGGGATAAATTTTTGAACTGCAAGGGAGTATTCCATAAAAAACCTTTCTTCTAATGGGTTCTGATAATTTCTAATACATTGATTTTTAATTTATGTTAAATAATTTTTTAAAAAAAATGAATTATTTAAAATTTAAATTTGCTCCACCAGATAGATTACCAATAATAAAATATTTTTTAGATAATATGCATTGACTTGCTAAAAAATTAAAAATATTTGAATGTCTGAAATAGGATTTATGTTTTTGCATTAAAAAATAAGAGTAAAATGGTTATTATTTTTAAACATGAAGAAATTAATATTAAACTTATTAAAAATACTGCTGTGTTTTTGTTATTTACAGTCAGTTAGTGCAAATGTAAATGTAATTTCTTGGTGGGGATATTTTTCACAAGATGTTATTAAAGCTTTAGGGAATAAATGCAACACAACAGTTTCTGTCGATATATACTATTCAAATGCAGAGTTTTTACGAAAAATGGATAAATACAAATATTCCGTTGCGGTGTTTGGCAATGGTTCGTATGATATGATTGAAAAAAAAATCGACTCCTCAAGCAAGCATTTTAATAATGTAACAAATTTATACCATAAGGATGTATTAAAAAAATTTAAAAAACAAAAATATTATAAAAATACAGCAATATTTAATATGGCAACTTCTGGATTTTTGTATAATGCAGATTTAATGGATATTAATGCAAATTTAAGCATTAAAACAATTTTTGATAATGCTAAAAAAAATAAAATTACACTGATTGATGATCTGTTTGAAACACTAAAACTAATATCAAATGGAAAAAATGTTTCGGATTTAGAACTCAATGAATCTCACTTTGAGCAATTTTTAGATCTTATTAAAAATAAAAATGTAATTATTACCAATGACAATATTCAACATGTAAAATATCAAGATTTTGGTTTTTCTTTAACTTGGAATGGCATTGCAATGAAGCGAATTTTAGAAACCCCTACCTCAAATTTAAAATTTGCGTTGCATCCAGAAGTTTCTTATATTGAATACGAATTGGTAGCACCTTTGAGCAATCATAAAAATGCAATTTGTGTAGCACAAGCTATTGCCAGCCCAAGTATTATAGAAATAGTTATAAATAAAAACTATTATTATTCTCCCTTTGGAATTTCAAATGACATTAAAAACAAAGCGATAATAGATGCCAATGCAGAATTTTTTATGGTATTAGAATCGTTAAAATTTTTAACTGTCAAAAAAAATAAAAATTATGCAAATATTATAAATATGTGGGATAAAATAAAATTTTTTAATAATAAAAAAAAGGAGATTGAGTAATTTGTATAAAAAAATACTAAGCTGTTTGGCAGCAAGCGTGCTTTTAATTAAAAATGCGTTTTCGGTAAATGTTTTTTTGCATGGAGAGTATCAAAAGGTACATAGAACATTTTTAGATGATTACAATTCGTTTAATAATAATGAATATACTCGATTAAATAAAGTTTGGAGTCAGTTTAAAGTTGCTATTCGATAATTTAAAAAAGTAAAATATATGAACTATTTTTATTTATTAATCACGATCTGTTTGTTAGTTATTCAAAATAATACATTTGCGGTTAGCATAATATCTTGGTGGAATTATTTAAAAGAAGATGAAATTGCAATATTAGAACGCGAATGTAGTGTTAAAATATCGTTAGATGAATATTATTCTAGCAAAGAGTTTTTAAGAAAAGTTAAAAAATTTGATTATTCTGTGGCGATATTTGGCAATGAGGTGTATGATTTGGTAGAATCAAAAATTGATAATACCAGTAATATTTTTCGCTCGATCATTAACCAATATCACCCAAACGTTGCCAAAGCGTTTAAAAAACAAAAATACTCTAAAAATACCGCTATTTTTGAAATCACCACAACTGGATTTTTATTTAATGCCAATACTGTGGATTTGAATGAAACAGATTCAATTAATAAAATTTTTGCCAAGGCTAAGGGCAAATATGTTGCAATTATGGATGAGCCTTTAGAAACTTTAAAGATTGTGGCGCAGTATAATAATGGAGAAATAGATGTTTCAGAAGCTAGTGTTATGGCTTTTCAAAATTTGATAAGTGGTATACAAGCTTTTGTTGCAAGTGATATTTTGCATGTGGTAAAAGATAAAAATTTTGCATTTGCTTACACGTGGAGCGGAATAGCCTTTAAAAGATTTTTTGATTATCCAGATCTTAATTTAAAATTTATTTTGCATCCACAAGTATCTTACTACTCTTACGATTTGATAGCACCTTTAAATAATAATAAAGACACTGTTTGTGTGGCTAAAAAGCTTGCAGAAAAAAATATTATAGATATTTTTGTAAATAGACAACACTATTATTCGCCTTATGGTATGCCTACAAAAGGAAATGCCATGATGGAAGGATATCATAATGAGTTTATAGAAATGTTTCCTGGACTTAAATTATTAGAGGTTAATAATAACAATCAAATTAAAATAATAAATTTATGGGAAAAAATGATTTTAAATTTAAAACTCAAATGAACGAGGTAAAAAATGAGATATAAAAATATATTGTCTTTGTTAATATTAGGTTTAAATTATAAAGTTTATGCAGCAAATGGTGTGAATATTATTTCTTGGTGGGGCGGTGTTGATGAAGCTGTTAAACAAGAAGCCGAAAAAAAATGCAACACCAAAATTTCTGTAGATACTTATTATTCTAGCGATGAGTTACTCCGTAGGGTCGATAATGCAAAATATTCTTTAGCTATTTTTGGTAGCGAAGTGTATAATGCGTTAAAAGATAAAATTGTCAGTGATCACAATGCATTTTCTGCAATAAAAAAACAGTATCATCCAAATGTGTTAAGATTATTTTATAAACAAGATTTTGGTAAAAATAGCGCCATTATGACGTTAAATAACTCTGGAATTTTGTATAATAAAAATTTGTTAACAGTTAGTAAAAATACTAATTTAAATGATTTATTTGAAAGCGCTAAAGGAAAAAAAATAAATTTTTTGGATGAGCCACTAGAAAGCTTAAAATTTGTAACACATGGTAAAAATGTATCAGATTTTTCTGTTACGCAAACTCAAAAACACAGCGAGGAGTTTAAAAAACTCATTTCTGGAAGTTCTGTATTAATTAGCAATAGCAATAAAGAAATTATCAAATACCCTGATTTTGCCTTTTCGTACACGTGGGCATGTATTGGCTTTAAAAGGGTAAGAGACTACCCAAATTTGGCATACACTTCACACCCCACGCTTTCGTTTGTATCGGCCGATCTCATTGCGCTGTTTTCTAACGATAAAGAAACACAATGTGTGGCCGAACATTTAGCAAACAAAAGTGCGGTTGATAAAAATGCTGTAGGGGCTTTTTATTTTTCGCCATTTGGTTTGCCAACGGATTTGCCAAAAAATGAATTTTGGCACGAGCATAAAAGATTTTTAGAAGATTACGATAGCTTAAAATGGCTTGAGTATCCAGAAAAAAACCAATATATTAAAATTTCTAATTTATGGGATAAACTTAAAATTGGAGTGAATAAAAAATAGGTTAAAATGTGTTGTAAGTTTAGTGTATTTTTATTTTGTGTATTTCCCTCATACTCCGCTTTTGCAGTGAGCATTTTGTCGTGGTGGGGCTATGTAGATACAAACGCTCTTGCAAAAATTGCAAAGCAATGCAACACAAAAATTAATCTTGACGAATATTATAGCAATGACGAATTTTTAAGAAGAATAAATAATCATAATTACTCTGTGACAATTTTTGCATACAATAATTATTTTGCTTTAGAAAAAAAATTAAAAAACTCCAAGTTTACATTTAAAAATATTATTGAAAGTTATCATCCAAATGTATTATCCTTTTATAATAAGCAAAATTTTAAAAAAAATGTAGCATTGTATAGTTTAAGTATGAACGGTTTTTTGCACGATAAAAAATATAATTTGCAGAAAAATTTAGTAAGCAATAATTTTTTATCTGATTTTAATAATAAAACGTTAGTTTTTGCGGACGATGCATTAGAATCTGTAAAATTTTTTACAGCGCAGTTTGATAGCAATAATGTAGAACATTTTTTTGCATCAATAAATAGCCGTTTTTCTAAAAATAAAATGATTTTTTCTAACGAATTTTCTGAAAACATTAACGATGCTAACTTTGGTTTTGCTTATTTATGGATAGGCGAAGCGTATAAGTATATTCACGAAGATTCGCGTTTTAAATTTACTGTGCTTGAAAACTATTCGCTAGATTCTTTTGATTTGATTGCAGCTCTAGATAATAATCACGAAGCCAATTGTGTAGCAGAAAAATTGGCATCTAAAGAATTTTTGCATCCAGTGGTAACAAGTGATTACTATTTTTCACCCTATGGCTATGCGGAAAAAAATGGAGACAAAAATTTTTTAGCTTATAATAAAGCTTATTTCGAAAAAATTAAAAATACTAAGTTACAGCCACGTTTAACTAAAGAGCAGTATTATGAAAAGAGCAATTTATGGCAAAGGATAAAAATAGCCTTAAAACGGTAAATTTTAATTTTGTGCAAAAAACAATCAATATTATTTATTTTGGCTCAATTGGTGTGATTTTATTGTTTTTATTATTATTGTTTTTAATAACCTATTATCAACTTAAAAAAGAAAACTTACATTTAATCGAAGAAAAAAAGAATCAAATTTTTAAAATTTATACCAATGATGTTTTTCAGCGGATTCAGCTATTAAGCAATTCTACTCCATTTGTTGATTATTTAAATTCGGGGCCGTTTTCAAGAAGTGAGCTTGAAATCGAGGTGCTCTCTAATTTTAGTCATTATATTAGCGAAGAAATTACTGGTTTTCAGCTGGTTGATACAACGTTTAAAAATATTTTAGAAGTGGGTAAAAAAAGTGATGCTTATGTGTTATTAAAACTTTGCTACATTAACGGAAAACTAGATATTAACTATGGCCGTTGCTTGGGCAATATTTATGTGTATTTTGATAAAAATTTAATGTTTGAAAAAATTAAAAAAATAGAACCCACGGTGCTTGCCTGTAAAAATTGTACTCCATATTTAATAAATAACGGAGAAGTTATACATGATTTGTATGTGATAAAAAATAACAATGTTGCTATTGCCTTTACAGTAAAGGTGCAAAGTTATATAAATACATTTATTTGTGTAATAGCAGTGGTGTTTTTTATAATGCTTATTTGTTTTGTTTCTTACTATTTAAATAAGCGGTATTTAAAAAAGTACATTTATGTTCCTTTAAATAAATTATTTGATTTTGTTATTAATAATAGCAATAGGGGAGATTTTTGTTTAGAAGAGGTAGAAGGGATTGCAAATAAAATTGATGCATTAAAAGCAGAAATTATTTTAAAAGAAAAGCTTAAAAAACAAAACGAACTCACCCGCCTTGCCCAGGTTGCGCACGATATCCGTTCGCCACTGATTGCGCTAAATAGTTTTTTTACAAAAAATTTAGAATTACCAGAAGATAGCAGAATTATGCTAAGAAGCGCCTTACAAAGAATGCAAGACATTGCAAATAATCTTATCTTGCAGCATCAAAATATTATCAATGAAGATGAAAATAAAAATGCCAATGTGCTTGATGAAGATCTGTCTTCGCAACTTATTTCAAGCTTAATGGATTCGTTAATTTCTGAAAAACGCATGCAATATCGTGATAATCTTGGTGTCGAAATTCAGGGTAGTTTTGGCGAAAATGCGTATGGCTTGTTTGCAAAAATTCAACCTAAAGAATTTAAGAGAGTGTTATCAAATCTTATTAATAATGCAGTGGAGTCGCTTCAAAGTAGAGGCAGTGTGAGTGTGGAATTGAGTTCTCACTTAGAACGTGTTTTTTTAAATATTATAGATAACGGTAAAGGAATTCCTCCAGAAATTTTACCAAAGCTTATGAATCATGGAGCAACGTTTGAAAAAAAAGGGGGAAGTGGTTTTGGTTTGTATCACGCTAAAACTACAGTAGAAAAATGGAATGGCAACCTAGATATTACCTCTGATGTTGGAAAGGGTACGAAGGTGTGTTTGTCACTACCTAGGGTGCTAGAACCATACTGGTTTGTGTCTGTGTTAGAAATAGAAAAAAATTCAACCATTGCCGTGATTGATGATGATGCTTCGATTCATAATATTTGGAATGAGCGCTTTCATAATGCATTATCAAACGAAAAATCAATTGCCATTATTCATTTTTCGAATCCAACAGATGTCATAAACTGGTATGAAAAACGTGAAAATGAGCAAAATAACAAAACCTTGTTTTTGTGTGATTATGAGTTTATCAATCATAGTTTAAATGGGATCGATTTAATTCAAAAATTAAAAATAGAACGGCAGTCGGTACTGGTCACAAGCCGCTATGAGGACGAAGGATTTCCTGATCACTGCAACAAATTAGGGATTAAAATGATTCCGAAGGGGCTTACATTTTATGTGCCAATATCGGTAATTGAAGCTGAAGCAAAGCAAAAGATTGATGCAATATTAATTGATGATGATGATATTATTCATATGAACTGGAAGGCTTCGTCTATTGATAAACAGGTTGCCTATTATTTTAATTCGCATGATTTTTTTAAAGAATGTGCAAAATACGATAGCAATACACCAATATATATTGATTATAATTTAAACGAAGATTTAAAAGGCGACGAAATTGCTAAAAAAATTTATAATGCAGGATTTAAAAATATTATTTTGGCAACATTGTGCCCTTTAGGACACTTTAAAAAAATGGAATGGATTAAAGAAGTGCGCGATAAAGATCCGCCTTGGATTTGTTAAAGTGAGTTATTAAAAAAAGTAGTTGCATCTTGATAATTTGTGACACTACCCAATTTTCTCACATTTTGTAACAGAGTGGTATCTAAATTTACCACAAGCCAGCCAATTTCGTTGACAGCCTTTTTGCCAATAATTCCATTAGGCGGAAAGCCAAGATCGGGGGTTGCATAACAGCTGCAATAGCCTCCGCTATCATAAATGATGTCGCACCAATCTAAGTAACAAGTAATGCTTGAAACAACTGTGTAAATTTGGTTTTCTAATGCTCGCGCTTGAGCGCCAATATTAACCCGATGCAAGCCAGAAACTGCATCGGTGCAAGAAGGGATCAGTAAAATATCCATTCCCTTGTGGGCGCTGTCATAAATTAAAAACGGAAATTCAGAATCATAACAAATTTGAATGCCAAAATTAATATTGTTAATTTTAAACAATTGCATTGCTTTGTGTTTATAATTAAGGTTTAAATTTGCTCGCTCATAGGGGGTTGGAATTAATTTATCTTGATATCCTTCTACACCTTTGTAAGGGCTAACCCAATAACAGCGATTGCTTAAAATATTATTTTCGATAATAGGAAAACTAGGGGTGACAATGTGGCAATTATTAATTTTTGCCAATTTTTCAAAGGTTGTAATAAATTTATGATGCAAGTGCTGAATTGCCTGCACTTGGCTTAATGGATTTTGATTTTTAATATCTTTATTGCATAAAATAAGCTCAACAGAACCATATTCTGGGTAAAGTAACAAATGTGGTTTTTGTGCAGCGACTTCGCCATAAAATGCAAATTGTTTGCTTTCCCACTCGGCAAATGAATTTAAAGTTTCTGCCAAATATTGACTTGTTGCAATGATTATTTGATTGTTGCTCATAAAAAAATTTTACTTAAAACCTTTCCCATTTTTTTAGCATAAATTGCATTGTTTTTTGCGTTTCATTTTTTTCTCCGATATCTTGCCAAGAAAAAAATGAAGTGAGTTTTTTGTCTTTAAAGTAACGGTGACTATTCCATAAGGCATATAATTTATTATCAATTGTATTGTTAATGTTTAAAGAATTGCTGTCTCTTACAACATGACAAAACGTAGTATAATTTATATTTTTATACGATAACGCAAATAATTCACGATGAATAAAAAATTTGTGACCTATGCCACTATTTTGAAAGCGATCGAGCAAAACACTTTCACCAAAATATACTATATTATTAATATTATAATTTTGCGCTAAAAATGGTTGCTTTACTTCTTGGTAAGAGTCTTGCATTAGAATTGCTGTCGCACCGCCAACAAGTTCGTTATTGTAAAATGCGCCAATGAGTACAGAATTTTGTGATTGCAAATATGCATTAAGGTATTCTTTTTCGTAGTTAATACTGCCATCATAAAGATATGGGTAATTTTTAAATATATTAATTCTTAAGTGAGCAAATTCCTCAAGGTGTTTATGAATTTGCTCGCCAAATAGCGGTTTTATTGTAACATTATTTTTTATAGGATTAATTTGGTTGAGCCACTCTGTTACGTTATAGTAATTAGAGACTCTACTAATTTTGTTATTTTTTATTTCAAAAAAACAACCTACATTTAATAAATAGGTTTGATTGCTTGCCTCTGGTAAACCTGGCGCTGTATTCACGTAATTGCCAAGTACCACAAACTCTGCAGTTGCTTTAAGGCCATCTTCTGATACCAAAATTGTAAGATTATCAATTGCTTCTTGGTAGTAAGAAGCCATTTTAACAAGAAAATCGTAAAACTTAGTTTTGCCAATCTCTACATGGCCTTGATTGATTTCATGAATAACATTTTCACAAAGTAGTTCTGCCATGTTGTTGTAGTTTTTATTATTAAAACAACCGTAGTAAGTTTTTATAAGATTGTGCGTATTGTGAACAGGGTTCATAATATGTTCCTTGTAATTTTTTTATTAAGACATTCATATAACTATAAATATTAAGAATGCTTTAAGATTATTATACAAATTTAAAAAAAATGCAATAAAATTTTACTATGTTATGGATTTATAAAATTTTACAATATTAAAAATATTATAAACTAAATTTTTTTAAAATTAAAAAGTTTAATAATATTATATAATAATCAATAATTTTTGAATCCCAAACATAATTTTAATTATAAAAAAACTATTTTCTTCATGTATTATTTAATATACTTTATTTTCTGATTGTTATGCTGCACATCAGAAATTTAGAGGCTATTAGAAATTATGAAATATCGTTCTAGATTATATGCAATATTTGTTTGGGTATTTTTTGCAATTATTATTGCTGTTACTGGAGCATGGCTAGAAAGTCATATTGTTAAAGATGGAGCTGTATTTGGCAGTAAGTTTTTTGGTAGTTCAATATTTTTGTTTTTTTCGGCAGTGAATATTAATGTTATTCTTTTATTATTATTTGTATTTTTAACTTTTCGGAGCGGCGTAAAATTAATTGTCGAAAATGCTCATGGTGCTTTTGGAAGCAAGCTAAATACTAAACTTGTGACTGCTTTTTTGTTTTTTTCTTTATTGCCAACAGTTATACTTCTTTATGTATCTACAAAGTTTGTCAATACTAATTTTGAAAAATGGTTACCATCAAACTTTGTAGAAGCCACTGAAGAAACATTAAATAGCGAATCAAAGTATCAAACCCAAATTTCAAAGTTATTTAATAATCAGTATCCAACAAAAGATAATTTAGAGTCTTTTGATTTTGTAAAAGATAAAAGAAAAGATAAATTAATATATATCTCTAAAAATGAAAAACTTGATGAAAAAATTATTTTAAATGTAATCGAAAAAAATCAATTGCAAGTAGGTATAAAACCTGTATGGTTTGAGTTTGGTAAAGATAGAATGATTTTAATGAAGTCAAATTCTAATTTTATTTTTGGCATTATTTCACCTAAAATGCTGCACCCCCAATGGCTTCTCTTAAAATCAGAATACCCAGAATCGCAAAATGCTGCAAAGGTGTTAAAGCTTTCTTATTATGTGATGTTAGGGGTTATCACTCTGTTAATTGTATTTTCTGCAACTTGGCTTGGTTTTACTATTGCACGAGAAATTACTGTTCCTATGCAAATTTTATCTCAAGCAACAGAAAGTATTTCGCATGGAAATTATTCTGTAAAAATTGATGAAATTGTGTCTGATGATGAAATGGGTAAACTTGCATTAAATTTTAGATCAATGGTTGCTGATTTAAAATTAGAAAAAGAAAGAGCAGAATTATTTTCAAATGAAATTAAAAGAAAAGCGGATGAGCTGCAAATTAAATCAGAATATAATGAAGTCTTATTAAGAAACGTAAATGCCGCAGTCATTGCATTAAACCAAAATTTGATTGTTGAGTCTTGGAATCATAGAGCAGAAAGCATTTTTAAACTTAAAGAAGCCGATGCAATTGGTAGACACATTACCGAGCTTATAGAAAAAGATGTGTTTCATAATGCCTTTGAAAAGGCGTTGCTAGAAGTGGCTGGCTCAACCAAAAAGCATATTGAGCAAGAGTGGGTTGGTAAAATTACTGAGCTCGAATACCAGCTTCAGGTTGCGGTTACCACATTATTATCGCCTCGGGGGCAAATGGTTAAAATTATCTTTATCAACGATATTACCGAGCTTGCAAAAGTGCAAAGAATGGCTGCTTGGAGAGATGTGGCACGAAGAGTTGCGCACGAAATTAAGAACCCATTAACCCCCATTAAATTAGGGGCTCAACGAATTGAGCGCAGATTTTCTGAGCGTTTTGAGGGGATAGAAAAAAGTATTTTTAAAGAATGTGTGCAGATAATTTTACAAAGCACAGAAAGTATTAGGCTTTTAGTTGATGAATTTATTAAGTTTTCGCGTATGCCCCATGCTTTTCTTGAAGAAGGGAATATTGTTGAGTTTGTGTATATGTCATTAAAAGGGTTTGTTGGAAATTCAGAAAATGTTCCTATGATCTTTGAGCTAAAAATAGATGATGAATACATTAAATTAGAAAATGACGAACGAACAACAAAAAAACTGCCTGGGGTGATTTGTAAATTTGATAGAGACCAAATTGTAAGAATGCTTGTCAACTTAATCTCAAATGCGGTGGTGGTATCGCAAGGCAAAGGCGTGCCTGTGGTTGTTTCTGTGGAATCTATGACGGGCTCATCGATGTTAAAGATCAAGGTAAAAGATTATGGCGATGGACTTTCAAAAGAGGTGAGAAGTAGGCTTTTTGAGCCTTATTTTAGTACAAAAAAAACTGGAACTGGGTTAGGTTTAGTGATAGCGAAACAAATTGTGGATGAGCATTTTGGTAGAATTTATGTTGAAGGTAATCATCCAAAAGGTACAGTTTTTATAGTAGAGATTCCTGCAATAAATTTAAAAAAACACGAGGATAAATTAAGTTGAATGCAACGCAAATAGCTGGAAAAATACTTGTTATAGATGATGAAAAAGATATTTGTACAACTTTATCGGGTATTTTATCTGACGAAGGTTACAAGGTTATTACTGCAAATAGTGCGGAATCTGGTATAAAACTCGCAAAAAGAGAACTACCAGATGTGTGTTTTTTAGATGTTTGGTTACCAGATTCACAAGGAACAGAAACTCTAGAAAAAATTCGTGCAGTTAATCCTGATCTTTATATAATTATGATGAGTGGTCATGCAAATATAGAAACTGCTGTAAAATGCACGCGACTTGGAGCATTTGATTTTATTGAAAAGCCTTTAAGTCTCGAAAAAGTGCTATTGCATGTTCAAAATATTTTGCAAATGAAGGATTTAAAATTTGAAAATCAAAATTTAAAAAATAGATTTCAAAATAAATATACACTTCTTGGTAATTCTCAGTCTTTAAAAGAAATTATTTTAACTGTTGAAATGGTTGCAAAAAAAAATACAACTATTTTAATTACCGGCGAAAACGGAACAGGCAAAGAAAACGTTGCCCGTTTAATTCATGAAAAATCAAATAGGTGTTCGAAGCCTTTTGTTGCTATCAATTGCGCGGCAATTCCGGATGAATTGATTGAAAGTGAATTATTTGGACATGAAAAGGGTGCATTTACAGGAGCGCATACATCTAAGCGAGGAAAATTTGAGCTTGCACATAGTGGTACTTTATTTCTAGATGAAATAGGTGACATGAGTTTAAAAACACAAAGTAAGTTACTGAGAGCGTTGCAAGAGCAAAAAATTGAACGTATTGGCTCTGATGAAACGATTTCTGTTGATGCGCGAATAATTACTGCAACAAATAAAAATCTTGAAGAAGAAATAAAAAAAGGAAATTTTCGAGAAGATTTGTATTATCGTATTAACGTTATACCTATTCATCTTCCCCCTTTAAGGCAAAGAATAGAAGATATAGAATTGATTTCATCTCATTATTTGTCTCTGTATTCTGCTGAAAATAGCATTAAAAATAAATCTTTTTCAAATACTTCTATTAATATTTTAAAATCTTATTCTTGGCCAGGAAATGTTAGAGAATTAAAAAATATAATGGAAAGACTTTCAATAATGGTTAAGTCTGATATTATCGAACCGCATCATCTTCCTCATCCTATAAATTGTATGCGTCAAGATAAAAACGAAGAACTAGAGAATTTGTTTAATCCATGTGATTTTAGAGAAGCACGAGCTCGATTTGAAAAAATGTTTATTCAAAAAAAGCTGAGCGAATTTGATGGAAATGTTTCTAAAACCGCTGAAGCGATGGGTATGGAAAGAAGCCATTTGTATCGTAAAATGAGACAGCTTGATCTAATTAGCGAAAATGAAAAATCTACAGAAGAGGAATAATAAATGTGAGAACTCTTTTTAAAATTTTTATTTTATTAATTTTATCAGTTTTGACAATATATTTTATGTATTCTCAAGAAATTATTAATTTTTCTTCTTTGCGTCAGTCGTTTTATGATAATAAAAAAATTATTGTTTTTATAGCGTTTATTCAGATTTTAAATATCTTGTTTTTAACTTTGAGATATTTTTCTTTGTTAAAAATATTTCAAATTCATGCAGCATTTAAAAATGTTTTGGCTTCAAATTATGTAAGTCTTGCAATAGGGCAATGGTTTCCTGGCGCGTTAGCTGTAATAGAAGTGTTAAGAATTGCATTAATGTTAGGTAGTCATAATAAGGCAGCAAACATTAATGAATCTAATAAAATTATTGATGGAATAGAACAGGCTTTGACTGATTTGTCTCTTAAATCAAAGCTTGCCGCAGTATCGTTAATGGACAGACTCATTGGTTTTATTGTTATGCTTTTTATTGGATGTATAACAATATTATTTCTTTATTTTAAATCAGTTTATCAGAATCCTGGTAATTTAAATAATTTATTATTATTTTTATTGTTTAATTTTTCTCTTTTTGTTTTGATGTTGACTCTCCCTTTTCTTGCAAAATCTAAATTTTTTAGAAAAATTATCACTAGAATTGAAACTTTGTGTATTGTTACCTTTCGTAAAGGAATTTTAAATAAAATTTTTAGAAAATTTTTTAATGAGCTCAATTCTTTGTTTGACGTGCTGACGTTAGGAATTAAAAAAGTAACTTTATTTTGGGTTCCATTAATTTTAAGTTTTGTTTCTTTTATGTTAATGGGATTGGGACTATATTTATCTGGTGTTGCAATATCTGCGTCTATTCCTTTTTCGGCTATATTATCTGTTATTTCAATATTGTCTTTGGCATCGTTGTTACCTATTGGTTTAGGTGGCATGGGTGGAATGCAAATTGTGGCTATTTTAGTTTTTTCGATTTTTAATGTTTCTCCGCAGCATGCAAGTTCTGCGCAGTTATTGCAAACCGCAATTAGCCTTATTGCAATTACGTTTATGGGTTTGTTGTTTGCGAAGTTTAGTTCTGCGCAAATTTGCAAAGTACTTTCGCTCCAAAAAAATAAAGAAATTTTAACGCGAAAGATTTAAATGTATTCAATACTGCAAAAATTACACTCTAAAAAGTTTTAAAAATAACGCGCAATTTTAAAAAAATTATGATATTATAAAGTGAAATAAGTAGTTTCTAAGTTTGCTGTTGTTTTGGTGTTTTTGTAAGTGTCTATAATTGTTTACTTAATAACTGCTTAGAATTAACGTTCAGGAAAGATGGAGTTTTTCCTAATAAAAGGTGAAATAGAAAGGAGGTTTTATGCAAGGAAAACTCTTTGAAAAGAATTATACATCTGGCAAAAATGCTGTAAATGACGCTTCATTAAAACTTATTAATGAATGGTTTCAGTATCATACAGAAATATGGCAAGAATATTTAAAGCAGTCTGATAGAGATATGAAAGCAAAGTTTGCTGAAAAAATTGAGAAATCGCTTGTTAAAGGTAAATTGCTTGTAGATTCATTGTCTAGCGAAATTAAAATTAATAAGAAGCCAAGTATTCCATTATCTGGGATGAATCGTTTTTCTTCTAGTGCTCACGAGCCTCGAATAGAAGTACGAAGAAACTTATTAGGTATTTCGTTTAAAGCAGAGTTGGGAACCAAAACCAACACTAAAAAAATTCCTTTACCGAGTAGAACATACTTAAAAAAGAATTAAATTATAAACATCTCTGTTCTGTTTTTAAGCGTATAAAAGGAATCTTGTTCAGAAAAAGAACAGGGTTCCTTTTTTTTGTTTAATACAAGTATCTCCTTGAGGTCTTATTTTTTTTTGAATTTAAGATTAGAGGCGTATTGTAAATGAGCAAGATAATTTCTGTTGGGTTTTTAATAGCTATTGGAGTGCTATTTATTTCTGCAATTGTAAATTTTATAATTGCAATGTATAATGAAGCTGAAAATAGATTTGATATTACAACTAAAAAAAATCATAAAAGTTTTGAAAAATTTAATAAAAATGAAATATCTATTCCAAATAAATATTCACAATTTTTAACTGATAATCCTTTGTATTTTATTAAAAATAAAAAGTATGCACTGGTTCAAGAAATAGTAAGCGATAAATGTTTTTTAGGATATTTTAGTTTAAAATATATTGATAAATACAGATTAGTTTTTAAATCAAATGGTTTTTTAAGTAAATCAAGATTAGCTTATTATGCAAAAATTAAAAATTTAGATGTTAAAACGTTAATTTTTTCTGAACAAGAGTTTAGAGAAATAAATATTATTCAGCAATGTGAAGATTGGGTTAAAATTGAAAAAAATTAAGAAAATATTGATTTTAATGTTGATTTGTTTTTGGATAAGTTCTTTTACTATTCAAAGTAAAGAAACAGAAACAGTTAATATTAGACTAGGAAAATGTAAATTTATTCCTATAAAAAAAGTGTTAGAAATAGAAATTGAAAATTCTAATATTTTAGCTATTCAGAGGGATAATTTAAACAACAAAATTTGTTTAAAAGCAAAAAATATTGGTACTTCTAAAGTTCGCATGCTATTGTACAATGGAGTCGGTACGGTAAACTGGAAAGTGATGGTTTTTGAAAAGATACCATCTTCAAAACAAAAAAGGCCTAGTAAACTGCAAAAACAAGATTTTTATTATAGAAAAAGTATTTTGTAAGGCTTTTTAAGACTACTTTAGTTGAGGATTTATTGTGTTTGGGTTTAGTGGTAGCGAAATACTTTTAATTGCTGTTATTGCATTAATTTTATTTGGAAATGATAAATTACCAGAAAACATGAAAAAAATGATAAAAGGCTTAAATCAAGCTAAAAAAGTGACGCGTGACGTTCAAAATTCGTGGCAAGAAGTTAAAAACGATGTGCAGAGTAGTCTTTTGCTAGAAGAAGAAAAAAAAGAAATTAATGATATTGCACAAAAAATTTCTAGTTTAGAGGCGGATATCAATAGTGTAGAGTTTCAATCAGAAGATATTCCGCAACAAGAGATTGATGCTTATCAAAACCATATCGAGACCCAGGCACAAAATGATACAGAAACTCCGCTGATCCAGGGACAAAATAATACGATGGATCGAGACAAAAACTTAAACATTCTCCATTAATAAAATTCTTAGGTCTCCTTAGTCATTTCTATGTCTTTATTTCCTAGATAAAACTTGCCGATAAGAACTTATAACATTTAATAATCTTTAGTTTTTGTTGTTTGTGGATATTTTATGGGGATAGATTTTAATTTATACATTTTATTTTTGCTAATTATTCCAACGTTAATCATTATTTTATATTTTTTTAAATCTTTTAAGCGCAGTTTTTACAAAAATAGAACCAAAATAAGATTTATATTGTTTAGCAATAGAATGAATTCATTAAGAAATTTTGAAAAATTATCTGAAATTGTGATGAAAGATATTCTTGAAGCATTAAAAACTGAGAATAACTCTCATGAGCAAGCAAGAGCGCTACTGCCTTTGCTTTTAGATGTCCGTAAAACAGGTGAGAAATTACTAGCCCAACAACATTTTTACCATACAATTTTATTTCCTATTGGTGAAAGCCGTTTAAAGCCGAGAATAGAGAGATTGATTCAAATTGAAAAATTGTTAAAGTCGCTGCCTAGACAGGGCGATTTAAATCATGGGTGATGATCGCTCCATGAATGATAAAGGTTTTTATAAATTATGGAAAATAATATAGTTTTGTCAATTAGGACGAAAAGAAGACCCGATGAAGTTTGGTATTGCAGAGAGTTTTGGACAGGCGATTCGCGAGATGGCCTATTTTTAAATGGAGATGGCTATCATTATTTTGAAATGTTAGGCGATGGTGTTGTGCAAAAAGCATTTGAATATTACGAAAATGATGAAGGCGAAGAAAAAGTGACACCCACTCCAGAACTGATTGGTATAAATTGGTTTGAATTTTTTGGTTTTGAAGATGAAGAGCTTTTAGAAAATGTGTTAGAACACGAATTTTCCTATGTAGAACAGCTAGTTAAAAAGTCTTAACCCTCCCCCCTCTTGCCATTGGCCAATTGAGCATTAAATTTTTTTAAAACATGCTGCGGAAGAGTGCTGTTTTTACGCTATGGGAGAGACTTGCGGATGAAGTATTATGAAATTTTAGGTTTAAATAAAAATGCAACTTCTGATGATATTAAAAAAGCATATCGAAAAATGGCTATGCAATACCATCCAGATAGAAATCCTGGAAATAAGTCAGCAGAAGAAAAATTTAAGGAAATGTCTGAAGCTTATGCTGTTTTGTCGGATCCTGAGAAAAAGCGTCAATATGACCTCCTAGGAGATACCCGTTTTTCGCAACAGCAGGGTGCTGGTTTTCATGAAGATATTTTTAAAAATTTTGATTTTGATAGTATTTTTCGTGAAATGGGTTTTTCTGGATTTGGTGGCTTTACATCAGGAGGCAAATTTGGAGGTTTTGGAGGGTTTGGCGGTAAAGCTGATGAGCAGCAAAGAGGTGGCGCACGTCGTGGCGGATTTCGTTCCCAGCCAGAAGACAGTTCTCGCTATGATATAGAGCACGAGTTAGAAATTGGCTTTATGGAAGCATATAATGGCTCAGAAAGACAAGTTAATCTTTCTCTTGGAGGTGGAGATGTTATTTCTACTCGTATTAAAGTGCCAGCAGGGATTGATACAGGAAAAAAGCTCAGAGTTCGTGGGCATGGCCGAATCATGCCAAACGGAAATAAAGGGGATCTTTATTTAAATGTAAAAGTGATGTCTCATCCTGAGTTTATACGAAAGGATAATGATATTGAAGTTGAGGTCAAAGTGCCTTTTAGTTTATTATGTCTTGGTGGCTTGTTAGATGTTCCTACGCCAGAAGGTGTAAAGCAAATTAAAATTCGTCCAGGCATGCAAAACGGAGTTAAAATGCGACTCAAGTCTCTTGGGTTTCCTGTTATGGGTAGTTCTGAAAGGGGAGATCTTTACGCGATTCTTGCTGTCAAGGTGCCTATTCAGGAGGAGATTAAAGAAAGTGATATTGAATTATTTGAGAAGTTAAAAAATTCTGGTTTTTAAATTATTTTTTATTTAAAGGAAAAATTATGACTATTAGCTACGTTATAAGCAAAGAACTTGCATCAGTAAAATCAGAATTAACTTCTTTGATAGCTTCTGAAATTAAAAAAGATTATGTAAAAACTTCTTGGAATAAAGATGAATTAGTTATTAAAATTGAAAAAATGGGAACAAGTGAAATTTGTATTGCACTTAAAGACAATAATGGTAAAGTCCACATTTGTGAAGTAAGGCGAAAAATTGCAATGATGCACAAGCCCTTTGCAGGTGAAGTAGAAAAATTAGTCGAAAATATTTTGGGCAACAAGCTAGGAGCGCAGAGGTCTTAATACTTTTGAGTATAAACAAGTACTTTAAAAAGTTGTGTTTTTATAGTAAAGCGACAACTTTCCTGATTGTATTATTTTTTATATCTTGCACCACCCAAAAAACTCAGCATAATTTCAATAATGTTTTATTAAAAGAAAAAATTCAGCACTTATTTTTAAATAAAGTGCCGCAAAAAGATTTTATTCTTTTAAATTCTATTAATTTAACATTAAGCTCTATTGATGATTTTAAATATTATAAGCATGCAAAAATTATTGAAGATACAAAAAAAGTTTTAAATACAAAAAATCTGACATATACTATATATAAATATGCTTTTAACATTTATTCATTAGCCAATATATTATTGATTGATTCAACCATAAACAAAGATATTGTTATAAGTAAACTAGACTTTTCTATACTTCAAGCCAAGCAATGCGAAGACTTATGTGATTCTTATGGCTGGTATGAATTAGCAAAAAATGATACGTCTTTTTTTTCTCCAAAAAATTATTTTGAAAATATATTTTCAAGCGAAAATTTTGAGTTAATAAATCAAAAAAAGCCTGAATGGATTAATGAAAAAATATTTTGGGGACTTAACTTTGATGAAAAAAAATATGAAAATAAGCAGTTGAACTCAGTTTCAAAAAACTTCTATGATTATAAAAAAAATATTGAAGAATTTGAAGATAATCCATCAAATAAAAGTAGTAACTATGAATATAAAATAGGTCTAACTCATTTTTTAAATGGAGAATTTAATAAATCAATTGAAACTTTTACAAAAATTGTTAATGAAACAAATGATTCTGGTATTAAATCTTTTTCTTATTATTGGATTGGGCGGTCATTAGCGGCTGAAAATAGAGTAGAAGAATCTTACAAATACTATTTAATGTCTGGAATTGAAAGTCCTCTAGGTTTATATGATTCCTTGTCTGGACAAATGATGCAAAATTTATCTGGAAAATCTTCCACAAATGCGACTTCTCCTTTTTTAGTTTCATGGGAAGAAGAAATGAAAAAATGGGTTTCATATCCATTTTTTGATAAATATTCTAGTATTAATCAGTCAATAAAATCTGTAATTTTGATGTTAAGTCAATTAAAAATTGATAATAATATAAAAAGAGTAGATGAGTTTCAGGATTTTTTACTATCTAATAATCGTTTAGCAAAATTATATATTGATGATGAATTAGAATGGATAAATGAATATTTAATAAATAATTTAAACAAATTTGATAAAAATAAAAATTCCAGTTTATTATTTGGTAATGTTGCTTGGTTAAATTATGTTGTGGGTAATTATGTCCAATCTGTATTATTGGTTTCTAAGACAAAAGATTATTTAGATCCCAATTCAGATATTAATAATTTTATTTATTTTCTTTTTTATCCTAAGTTCTATCATAATGATGTTTATCATGCTATAAATGTGTGTAAAGTTGACCCAGATATTGTTTTTGCTGTACTTCGCCAAGAAGGTTTTTTTACAAAAAGAACTGAGTATAAAAATATTTTAGATAAGGTTTGTTATTATAAAGATTTATTAGAATACTATAAGGGTGATATTGTTAAAGCTCTTTGTGCCTATCGTGTTGGTACAGAACAAACTGATAAATGGTTAAAGGAAAATATGCCAATCAATGACTCTGCAATTTTTATGGAAATTGTTCCTAATTTAAAAGTTAAAATTTTTATTCAGGGAGCAATAAAAGATTATTATAATTTTAAATGGATTTATAGTTCTTATAACATTAAAAATTAGGATTTTTTTATGGTTACTTTAAAAATACTTTTAATTGATGATTCAAAAACTACTCAAGCTTATGTTAGAGAGTGTTTTTCAAATAATAAAAATATAGATCTCATTACAGCAGATAATGGGAAAATTGGTTTGGATGTACTTAAGGATGAGGACGATGTCGATTGTATCTTTTTAGATTGGGAAATGCCCGTCATGAATGGTATAGAAACATTAATAGAGATTAAAAAGAAATATCCTAAAATAACAGTCATGATGTTAACAGTAAGAAATGGGGCATTAGATATTCAGAAAATGCTTTCTTTGGGTGCAGATGAGTATATTATGAAACCTTTTACAAGAGATATTTTGCTCGAAAAATTAGACAAGTTAATGATTAAAAAAGGCATAAAATAAATGACTGCTTGGTTTTTTTTGATTTGCGGTGGTGTTTTTGAAGTTGTCTGGGCAGTTTCTTTAAAGTATTTGGATGGATTTAATAAAATCACTCCTATAATAGTTATGTTATTTGGCATGATAATTAGTTTTTATTTTTTAACTTTATCTTATAAATCAATCCCAATTGGCACAGCTTATGCGGTTTGGACAGGTATCGGCGCAACGGGCGTGGCTATTTATGGTATGTTGGTATTAGGTGACCCTGTTAATTTAATTAGAATACTTTTTTTGACATTAATTGTCAT
The DNA here is from genome assembly GCF_037081835.1 of Spirobacillus cienkowskii. GTDB lineage: Bacteria > Bdellovibrionota_B > Oligoflexia > Silvanigrellales > Silvanigrellaceae > Silvanigrella > Silvanigrella cienkowskii. The sequence goes on from NZ_CP146516.1 coordinate 122,734, forward strand.
TGGCATAGTTGGTTTAAAATTTTCTAGTAATATTTAAGGTTAAAAAAATTTGTTACTTAACAGAGTCTAATTGATACGGATATTTTTCTTTTTCTACCAAATATTTTGCTATATTTTTAATTGTGCTGTCATGATTTTCTTTTAAATCATATAAACTTTGATTAACTCGTGCTTTGGCATTTCGGATAATTAATTTTGCCATAGAAATTTCTGTTGCATTTTTTTCTACACCGCCATGTTTTTCAATTACCGAATTAATCCGTGATAGAACACTAGCAATTACATAAGTATCAATTGCAACATCTGCAAGTCTAGCGAGTTGTAGTTGTTCGTCAATCAATTTGTGTCCGTAGGATCTAATTAACCGAGATGATGTATTGGCTAAAGCATGTGTTGCAGATGATAATCTTTCACATTCTTTTTCGAGCGATGGGTGGAAGCCTTCTAGTTTTTCTGAAATGACAGTTTTTTTGACTTCGCTTATTGCAAATTCAGAAAGAAAGCCTATTTTTTCGATTGCACTGTTTAAAAAGTCTAAATTTTTGTGAGACTGCATTTGTTGTAATTCTTTGCCGAGACGTTGGTATTGACCAGCTGTTTCTTTAAGCCCAGTCATAGCGATAAATAGTCTTAAAATTTCGTTTGTGCCTTCAAATATTAAACCTATTCTTCCATCTCTTAGCTTTCTTTCTATTCCATATTCAACCATGTAGCCGTTGCCACCATGAATTTGCATTGCTGTATTGATTGTTTTCCAAGCAGCTTCTGTTACAAATACTTTGCAAATCGCTGCTTCAATACTGTAGTCTGTATCACCAGAATCAACTAAATTTGTAGCAAAATAGGTTGCTGATTCTGAAGCGTAAATATGCATTGCCATCTCGGTGAGCATTGATTGAATTAATCCAAAATCTGATATGGAATGGCCAAACGCTTTTCTGTTTTTTGTATAAATGATTGATTCATCAGTAACCGATTTCATTGCCCCAAGAGCGCCTCCAGCAAGTCCCATTCGTCCTTGATTTAAAATTCCCATGGCAATTTTAAATCCGTCACCGGGTTTGCCAAGTATATTTTCCGCCGGAACTTTTACGTCTTTAAAAAACACCTCAACAGTTGAGGAAGCTTTAATTCCAAGCTTTAATTCTTCTTGTCCATGGCTAACACCGCCCATATCTCTTGTTACAATAAATGCTGTAATTTTATCTTCGCCATTTATTTCTTCTTTTGCAAATACGGTAAAAAAATCGGCAAAACCACCGTTTGTAATCCATAATTTTGAACCATTTATAATGTAGTGATCACCATTTTTTACAGCTCTTGTTTTAATTCCTGCTGCATCAGATCCTGCTGTAGGTTCAGTTAAGGCAAACGAAGCAATCATTTCGCCAGTAGCAAGTTTTGGCATATATTTTGCTTTTTGTTTTTCGTTGCCATAGAGGTACAAGCCTTTTAAGCCAATAGAACTATGCGCTCCTGCAGTTAAAGTAACGGATGAATCGTGTTGATTTAATAGCTCTAATGTTCTTGTATATAAAGTTTGAGTTAATTCGCTTCCACCAAATGCTTCAGGAATAATTAAGCCAAACAAGCCCATTTCTTTCATGCCTTGAATAATATCTTTAGGGAGTTTTTTTTCTTGGTCAAATTTTAAACTATTTACATTTTGCTTCATCCAATCGTTAATAGAATTATACATAAGAATATAATCATTTTCGCGATTGGTATTAAAAAATGGAAAGTGATGCAGAGATTTTTCTGGAATATGGCCATTAAATATATTTTTCATAAAACTAAATTGAGTTTTTGTATTTTTTGGCATGTTGGCTCCTTACAGGATTTTTAAAGTTTCAATTTGAGTGAATTTGCTTTTATTAAATTATATGAAACTCTCGAATAGAGCAAATAGGCTTTTATAAGATACCTGATGTATGCCAAATAATCGAGTTTTTTTGATTGCATTGTTAACCACTTAGTTTAAATTTAAATAGATCAATAGATTTTTTGTGCATTTTATTTTTTTTCGGAGAACCAATATGGCAATGTTTGATTTAAATGAAACTCAAAAACAATTGTTTGACATGGCAAAGGATTTTGCAAATAAGGAAGTTTGGCCAAAAGCAAAAGAATTGGATGAAACAGCCAAGTTTCCGCTTGATTTGTTAAAGAAGACTCATGAATTGGGGATGCTTAACGCATTTGTGCCAGAAGAAGTTGGTGGACTCGGCCTTGGAACCTTTGATCATTGTTTAATATCAGAGGCGCTTGCCATGGGGAGTGCTGGATTTTGTACCGCTGCATTAGCAAATGATTTGGCAGCAGTTCCTGTTATTTTGTCGGAAAACAAAGTCGTGTGGAAAGAATTTTTGGCACCTATGGTCAATGAGTGTTTGATGGCATCTTATTGCGTAACAGAACCTGGGGCTGGGAGTGATGTTGCAGGAATTAAAACAACGGCAAAAAAAGTAAAAGATAAATATATTATTAATGGCTCAAAAATGTGGATAACAAACGCAAATTATGCATCTTGGTTTTTTGTTTTAGCGAAAACTGATGCTAAGGCTGGCCATAAAGGCATGACAGGATTTATTGTGTCAGCTAAAACTCCAGGGGTGACAGTTGGTAAAAAAGAAGAAAATATGGGGCAAAGATGCAGTGATACTCGGGCAGTTACATTTGATAATGTTGAAGTACCAGAAAAATATTTACTTGGTAAAGAAGGCGATGGGTTTAAGTTAGCGATGGGTGCTTTTGACCGAACGCGTCCTGCAGTTGCCGCAGAGGCTGTAGGGCTTGCGCAACGGGCAATGATGTGTGCCATTGACTATGCAAAACAAAGAAGTGCTTTTGGCAAGCCAATTGGCGACTACCAAGGGGTCGGCTTTATCATTGCAGAGATGGCAAGAGACATCGAAGCCTCTCGCTTACTAGTATGGAAATCGGCCTGTGAGGTGGATGCGGGTAGAAAAAATACTTATTACGCATCAATCGCTAAAATGTTTGCCGCAGATTCATGTATGAGAATTACGACAGATGCAGTTCAGATTTTTGGGGGATATGGTTACAACAAAGAATACCCAGTTGAAATGTTAATGCGTGATGCAAAAATTTTTCAAATTTATGAAGGCACATCACAAATTCAAAGAATGATTGTAAGCAGAACTCTTCTTGGTAATTAAAAAACTTTTCTTTGTTTTAAACAATCACTATGCTAGGTACTCTTTGTTTATGCGAATTTTTTAGCTTTGGAGAGAGTACATTGAAAGCATCAGATGTCAAAATTGGAATTGTAACCTCAAGATTTAATGAGATAATTACTTCTAAGTTATTATTAGGAGCAAAAAATTTACTGATTAGACGAGGCATCAATTTAGAAAATATCATTGAATGCGAAGTGCCAGGTAGTTTTGAAATTCCTTTAGCTGCCCAATTATTAATTGATAATAAAAAAGTTCATGGCGTAGTTGCATTAGGAGCTGTGATTAAAGGCACTACTGATCATTACAGCTATGTTTGTTCGAGTGCGACATCTGGTCTGATGAATGTGCAACTTTCTCGCTCTGTACCAGTAGGATTTGGAATTTTGACTTGTGATTCTATGGAACAAGCCATAGACAGAGCAGGCGGAAAACTTGGAAATAAGGGTGCTGATGTCGCTGATACTATTTTAGAAATGATTATGGTAAAATCTACGTTATTAGGAAAAATCTAGATATGATTGATGGTGAAAATGGTTTAAAGTCTTCTGACTTTAAAAAAATAAGAAGACTTGCTGTACAATTTATTTATCAGCAAGATGTTAATCAGCAGTTTGTAATGCAAAAGCAGGTTTTGGATCAGTTTATGAAGCAGTTTGAAGTTCCTGATTATCAAAAGGAGTTTCTAATGTCTATTTTAAGTTCTTTGTTTCAGGCGCTTAGTAAAATAGATGAGCTTATCGAAAAAAACGCAAAAAATTGGAAAATTTCACGAATTGCCAGAGTTGATTTAGCGGTATTAAGAGTTGCGACAATAGAGCTTTTAGAGCGTCAAAGCACAGATGTTGGAGTGATAATTTCAGAAGCAGCATGTATTGCGCAAGAATATGGGGCTGCGAATTCGGCAGGATTTGTAAATGGAATTTTAGATGCAATTGCTAAAACAGTCAGGAAAAATGAATTAACCTGAAAAGGGTAAAGTATTTCATGAGAGAAATTCACTTATTAGAAAATAATGAAGCCTGTGCAAGGTTTTTACTTTTAAGAACTTCTCAAGGTTTTTTACCCGAAACTTTTTTAGGTATAGGTTCTTTTTCTAGCCAAATTCCAAAACAAGGAAGTGGAATTGCGCTTTATTCTACTCCTTCTTTTTTTGAACATGAGTTAGCAGATAGTATTGTTCATGGTCATTTTTCTGTTTTTGAAAAAGAATCAATATTGTTGCAAACATCAATGGGGCTTGGAAATAATATTCCAATTTCTAGGTGGTATTTGATTGGGCAGCATTTAAGTATATTTAATACTTCAAATATTGATGTAAAAAATTATTTACCTACAACAGAGCTTTGTAACGTTAAAAGTCCAGAAGAATTTATGCAAGTGTATCTAGGATATTTGTTTCCTCATATACAAGAGGTAAGAGCACAAACTATTCTTATGCTATTTGATGTGAAAATGTTTTGTGATTATGTATCAAACTTTTTCTCATGGCTTTCTAATAAATTAAAGAGTCCAAAAATTATTGAAAATATTGTTTCTTTATCTAATTTAGAGTTACAATATAAATTAACTTCAGAATTATTATGGTATTTGTCTGATTCTGTTCTGCATCCTTGTATTGCTGTATATCCATCAACTCGTACATGTTTTCAAGGTTTGGTTAGTTCCGCCAGAAAAATAAGGATACAAGGCCATCTTTCAGACGATCTTCTTTTTAAGCTATAGAAAAGTGTTGATTTAGTATGACTAAAAGTAGCAAAGATAAAAGAAAATCGATTAGACATGAAGTTGAATTAGTAGTTTCTATTAGTATAAATCAAAAAATTGTTGCAAAAAACAACGTGTTTAAAAATTTATCTGAGTCGGGTTGTTTAGTTTCTATTAGTAATAAATATAATTTTAAAGTTGGAGATAAGGTAACGGTTTTGTTTGAAGATGAGCTGTTGATTAATGATCTAGTGTTTGAGCCTATTGAAGCAGTTGTAAGGCATATTACTACTAACGAGCTTGTTGCCTTGGTTGGTTTTGAATTTATAAATGTAAGTCTCAAAAATAAAAAAACAATAAAAAGTATAATTGACAATAAATTTTTAATAAAAAAATTTCCAAAAGCATGGCAAATTTCAAGATAATTTAATTTTCATAATAAAATAAAAAAATTTTAAAAATCATAAACTTCAAAGCTATCTTCTTCTTGTATGTCTAAATCCAAACTATCTGTAGGCGCTTTAAGTAACTGCAAGAGGTCATCCCGAGATAAATGTTTAAATACTTCTTCATCTTGTTCAACAAATCTTTCAAAAATACTTTTTTTGCGACTAATAATTTCATCAATTCTTTCTTCTAATGTTCCTTTTGTGATTAATTTATAAACTTGTACGTTTCGAGTTTGTCCTATTCTGTGAATTCTATCAGTAGCTTGGTTTTCTTTTGCGGCATTCCACCACCTATCAAAGTGAATCACAACGCTTGCCGCTGTGAGATCAATTCCTGTGCCTCCAGCGAGTAAAGAACCAATAAAAACTTTTACATCATTATTTTCTTGAAATTCTCTAACAATATTTCCACGATTAACAGATTGACCTGTTAAGATTACATGTTTAATTCCTTGTAAATTTAATCTTTCAGAAAGTTTATTAACCATTTTTGCATATTGTGAAAACACAACAACCTTTTGTTCGCTTTCTATCGCTTCGCTTAGTAACTCGTCAAATAAGTGAAGTTTACCGCTTCCTACAGCACCGTATTGAGGATCTATCAAACTAGGATCATTACAAATTTGTTTTAGCAAACTGATTAAGCTAAAAATATGAATATATGGTATAGGGTTTTTGTCATTTTGTAGATCATCAATAAGTTTTTTACCTTTTAAATTTAAGGCTTCAGTATAAAGTTTTTTCTGTGAAGGATTTAAGTGGCAATAACGTATGTCTTCAACTTTATCTGGTAGATCTCTCAGTACATCAATTTTATTTCGTCTCATTTTAAAAGGATGAATTAAGCGATGAAGTTCGATGTCTGCTAATGGGTCTATTTTTTCTGTATTTGGAAGGTATCTTTTTTTAAAGTCATTGTCGGTACCTAAATATTTTGGTGCAATGTAATCAAAAAGATTTTTTAGTTCCATTAAATCGTTTTCGAGAGGAGTTCCTGTTAAGCATAAACGCATGTTACTGTTTATTTTACATGCAGCTTTGTAAGTTCTGGTACTTTGATTTTTTACTAGATGAGCTTCGTCTAAGATAACTAAATTCCATTTAAATTGCATGATTAAATTAATATCTCTTAGTAATATGCCATAGCTTGTAACAAATGCGTAATGATGATCTTTATTATTGTTTATTTTGTTTAAATGATTTTTTCTAAGCGAGCCATGAAAACAAATGCTATTAATCTTAGGAATATATTTGTGCATTTTATCGAGCCAATGATCAATAACACTTGTTGGGCAAACGATTAAAGTTATTGAGCTTGCCTCGCTCTCACTTATTCCAGAAATTAAGCCCATTGCTTGGTGAGTTTTGCCTAAACCCATTTCATCTGCAAGCAATCCGCCAAGTTGATTATTATATAACCACCATAACCATTTTAAACCATCTTCTTGATAGGGTCTTAACTTTAAATTTGTTTCTTTAAGAACAGGAATTTGTAAATTTTCTCTTGAAATAAGACCAGATCGAATTTTTTGAATAAATGCTTTTTTGCCTTTTACTTTGCTATTTGCACCAAACTGTTCATGAAATTTAATAAATTCAAGGGTAGAAAGTTTAATTTGTCCATCGTCTTGAATTTTATTTTTTAACCAATCTATTTCTGAAGTGATTTTTATGAACCCTTTTTCGGTTTCAAGAAACTGTTTTCCTTCTGCTCTTGCTTTAAGAATTTGCAATAAAGATCCCGAAGCCTGAGGCAAGTTTTTATCGTATTGCGCATCTGTTTGAGAATCAGATTTAAATTGCGCTTCTATTAATATGTCTCCATCAGAAGATTTATTTAATGTAAATTCAGGAACTGTTATTTTATCGTATACTTTAATTTTTGTTAAGTTATTACTTGTAATGACTTCAGCTGTTTCTTTAAGTCTTGAAAAATTATTTTCAAGCAAATTAGCTGCGGTATCACCTTCAACAATTCCAACCTTAGGGTACTCTTGCCATCTAGAAATTTGTGTAATATTGAGGTTGTCACAAAAAGGAATATAACCAATTTTTTTAAAGTAAATACCTACTTTACCATTGTGGTTGTGGTCTAAATCTGAAATCGTAATTTTTTTAAATAAATTATTTTCTTTAAAAATATCTATAAATTTTTCAATTTTAAACCGAGATTTTCCTGATAATGTAATATTAAAATATCTTTTAGCAGTATATTTGTGATCGATGAGTTGCAAAGCTTTAGGTGAAATTTTATTTAAATATTTAGAGTTAAATAAAATTTTGCAAGTATCATCAATGCTAAATCTGTAGTTTAGTTTTTTAGAAGCATCAATTTTTACTGTAACATTTAGCCAGGGCTCTTCTTTGTCGAGATCAATAGAGATAATTTCAATAGCAGATGAAAAAATATTTTCTAGATTATTACTTTCTATAATTTGTTTTGCATCATTAATGATGTCCCACTTTTCTTGAGGACTAAATGCAGAATTTTTATTATTAGAAGTATTTTGTTGCGTTGTTTTTTGAAAATTTATAGGACTTAAATGTAAGTCGGATCCTCCAGTACCTAAGTTCATTTTTTGCAAATAAGGAGCTTTTTCTTGATTGAGATAAATACAAAAGGCTGCAAGATGCGGGCATTTTTCTGCTCGTCTTCTATTTGCTTGGCAAGTGCATTCCATCCATTGAATAAATTTACCAAGAGAATGTATTTTTATTCTGACTTCGTAATTTTCTCCAATTCCAGCCTTAACTTTACAACTAATTAGTTCTCCATAAGCTTGAAAGTTATGGATTCCCCCAGATTTATAAATAGAAATTCCATTTTGCCAATTGCTGGCTTGGAATTGAGTAGACACAAAGTCAATAAAAGAGTGAGAAGTCATTTTTTTTCTGTCTAAAAGTTATTTTAATCTTAGTTTTAACTCTAAAGATTAATAAAATTAAAAAATAATTGTTAATGTGTTTTTAGTTGCTTCTACTAGCAACCCTACTATCGCTTTTTTCTAGTCTTAAGTAGTCGGCTAGTGTTGTTTGTGCAACAGAACTTGCACGAACAACCCAATTTTGTGGGCTGGCTACTACAGTACCGATGGCAATACTATTGGGGCTATTTAAAGGAGCAATTCCACTAAACCAAGTATACAATACGTCTCTGTTTTCTGGATCAAGAAGCGTGCCTGTTTTTCCTCCTATTTCATCTGCTTCTGCTCGAGTGCCTACTTTATGAAAAGTCCTACGGCTTGTTCCAGATGAAATTGTTGCCAGCATAAGTGTTTCAATCTTTGATGCAGTTTGAGGTGATACGATTCTTCCAATTTGAATTGACTTTGCTCTGTAAATCTCTTTTCCGTCTGAATTGTAAGCTGCTTCAACTATGTATGGAGCCATCATGATCCCTTGATTATTGATAGCGGCAGATAAAAGGGCGGCATGAATAGGGTTTAGGCGTGTTGCGCCAAACCCAGCTCCAGCCTCTGCGACTTCAAGTGGGGTTGCGGAATCAAGATCTGGTAGCAAAAACATACTAGTCTGCAATTTAATATCACTCGGGATAGGTTTATTAAACATAAATTTTTCAGCAAAAGATTTAAGCGAAGATAATCCTACATCATAAAGTGCAATTCGTGCAAACGCTGTATTGCAACTCGAGCCAAATGCCTTAGCAAATGTAATTTTTTGATTGTCGCGTACTGGGTCTGCTAGCCAATTGCCGTTTCTCAGATATCCACACCCACCACGAAATGAGATTAAATCATAAGGATTTAAGTTCTTTTTCTCTATTGCGGCGGATGCGGTGATAATTTTCATAAGACTTGCAGCAGGAGCTCTAGAACTCACAGAGTTTAAAGCATTTCTATTGCCACCATTTTGGCTTAAGGCTAAAACACGACCAGTTTTAGGTTCTATGATCGCTGTTGAACCATTAAGTATTTTTGACTGACTTAAATACTTTTCTGAAGCATCTTGAAGTTGTGGATCAATAGTTAATTCAAGCCTGTAACCTTTGTAAAAAGAATACACTTTTCCATTTCTAATAAAAAGTTTTGTGGCAACTTCGGGCCAATCAATTTGCCCAAAAGGCGTATTAAATGCAGTTCCATGATTATTTAGCGATTCTCTAGGATCTGTCATAGCTTTAACTTTAACTGTATTACTAGAAAATTTTTTGGGATTTATGATTGATGTTCCGGAGTAAGATGAAAACAAAACAGGCTGAGCTGTTACGTAAACTGTTTTAAAATCATTTCGAGCAAAACTGTTACTTTTTGATTTTCGTTTAGACGCGTAATTTTTCTTGTTTTTTGAGGTATTTTTTGATTTTTCATATTTATTTTTATAATATTTTTTTGATGCAGAGCTTTTGTTTTGATTTTGTTGAGAATAAAGTATTGTCACATCTTTAGCAGGAGCTGCATATAATTGAGGTATAAAAAAACAACTACTAATTACTAATTTAACTAAAAAATTTAAAGAGTTTCTATACAACTTCTTTGATAAAAAATCCATTATAGATTCCTCAAGTTCATTTTAGCGATTATATCACAGTATTAATCCATTTTGGATCTGTTTAGTTAAATGCTTAAATTATTTTTTGTTAGAATCCAACAATACAGTTTAAATACACAAAGCTTGTTGTTCAGTATAACTGGCATTAACCTTTCAGATTGGAATTGCCAAGAGCCTTGACCTTTAGCTTCCGTAATTTCCTGTTGATATCGTGAATTATCATCTTCAACAAGTATTTTCGGCATTTCAGAAAAAATTGAAAGAAATAAATTTGCATTAGTTGCAGAAATTTCTAAAATTTTTGAGAGAACTCGCTTTCTAATTTGATTTAATGTTAGTAATTGTAGCGGAAATTCTAATTTTTGAAAACTGCCAATAACTGTTTTTCCCAATGGAAACAATGTCTTATCTAGATTGTCTTTATCTTCGTTTTGATAAATTAACGAATCATCAATGATTGGTGTTTCTAATACCTCTATTCTGGGTAGTGCCTGAGAAGGGATAAACCAAGAAATGTAAGCTAAAGGAATTGATGTATAATATCCTTTACTTGCCTGTCCTTCGTGGGGATAAATAGGGAATAAAATTGGTAATTTTAAATTTTTTGTCTCTGGAGTTGGGCAATAGCAGTTACCGTAATTCTTTCTTGGTCTGATTAAACTATTTTTAAACACCAATTCTAGCCTATCTAATTGAATTCTTTGCATTTGTGGTAATTTATTCCAAATTTGAATTGCGGCAATTCGTGCAATATTTGTCATTTGATTGTCCTAATACAAATTGTTACCTAACTGATTTTGTAAATACCTAGAATAATTTCATAATACGGGAATAAAAAATAATTTAAAACGTAACCTCATTGTTTGGAGTGTAAATGTTTTCAAAAGCTAAAGAAACCAAAGTTTTATCATCATTTCAAAGTATTGAAACTGTTAATAAAAAATATAAGGGAGTGCCGTTTTCATTATTAGGAAGCCAAACCTCTTTTCAAGGAAAAGTAATATTAAAAGGAGAAGCGCGCCTTGCAGGCCAAATAGAAGGTACAATCATTTCTGAAGATGTTTTAATATTAGAAGAACCTGCTTTAATTAAAGGTGAAATTCAGGGAGTTATTGTTGAAGTGAGCGGTGTGTTTGAAGGAAAATTGCATGCTTCAGATCTTTTGAGACTGACTTCAACAGCGCGAGTAGAAGGTGATATTGCGGCCTATAGGCTGATTGTCGAAGAAGGGGCAAAACTCATTGGAAAAATTGCGAGTTTAGAGCCGCCACGTCATTTAAAAGATGAAATTCCTTTAACTATAGTTTCTTCATAGTTTAAGATTTTTGGGGTATTTTTAATTCTTTGTTTATAGGGCTGTAATTTTGAGTTCAGATAAATCGGCAACAAAAGATTCGATTAAAGAATTATACAATGAATCAAAACATAGAATTCGACTTGTTTTGTCGATGTTTGGTCGCTATGAGCCAGAAAAACCTAACCCAATTCCCGATGATAAAACTTTTGCAACAATTTCAAATCTTATTAATAGTATAATGAGTGCAACACAGTTTGAATCAGAAAATCAATATAGAAATGCAATAGTAGAAATATCAAATTGGTTGAATTGTGCTTTTAATAAAGATTATTTAACTCAAAATGCATCATTGTATCCAAATCCTTTGTATGCAGTGAGAAAAGGGGCTGAGGTACTGCATTCTTTATTGCATAGAGACTTAAGACGAAAACAATTTTCTTCTGAAGAAGATCAAATGTATAGAAATTTTTTAACTTTAATATCAAAATTACCAGATCCAAGAAATAAAAAATTAAATCAAGATAATGTTGATGATATGATTGATAATCTTTTAAAAACAAGCTAAAAAAATTTAATATTCTCTTTAAATTGATTTTATATTTTTTTTCCAATAATATATCTTTTGTTTTTTTGATTATTTCTATTTATTTTATTTGGAAGTAAAAATGTTAAATTTAAAAAATTATTCTAAGTATGCATGGTTTTTTCTTGTATTTAATTTTTACACAATTTTAGGTGGAGCCTATGTTCGGGCTACAGGTTCTGGAGCTGGTTGTGGCGAACATTGGCCCTTGTGCAATGGAGAAGTTGTTCCTAATTTTTCTACTATGCATACAGTTGTTGAATATACTCATCGTATTTCAAGTGGATTTGTTGCAATTGGAGCTATTGTTTTACTTATTTGGGCGATTAAAATAACTCGTAAAAAAGATCCTGTAAGAATATCAGCAATAGTTGCATTTTTATTTGTTGTTTTTGAAGCTTTATTAGGTGCTGGTTTGGTATTATTTGGGTTGGTTGCAGATAACTCTTCTGTTACGAGAGCTATTGTGATGTCGCTGCACCTTGTTGGAACTTTTATTCTTATTGCATCAATTGCTTTAACCGCTGCATGGTCTTCTGGTTTTCCTAAACCTAAATTTAACTTTAAGGTTAAAAAAATTGTTCCTTTTATAATTTTAATTACTGGTATGTTTATTGTGGGTATATCTGGAGCAATAACTGCATTAGGTGATACTTTGTTTCGTCCTAAATATTTAGGAGAAGGTCTTATTCAAGATTTAACTCAAGCCGATCACTTTTTAAAATCATTAAGAGTTTATCATCCTGTTTTTGCAGTTTTAATTTCTTTTTATGCAATAGTATTTGCATGGAAATATACAAAAAATAATTCTTCAAAAATATTAAAAAAAATAACTTTACTAATAACTATTATATTTCCTACACAAATTGTATTAGGATTTGTTAATATTTTATTGCTAGCTCCTACCTGGGCACAAATGATACATTTATTATTAGCAGATTTGGCTTGGGTATTTTGTATTTTGTTGTGTAGTCAAATATTAACAGAAAAAAATAATTTTAAAAAACTTTACCAGTAATCAGCCTGAACAACAATGTCATCATAAACCCTGCAAAGACATGCTAAACGTTCTTGCGGGTTTTTTTGGTTTTTTGATAATGTTTCTTTTTCAAATGATGTTTGATTTGATGTGGATTCATTGTTATTAGAAACAATTTTAATATTGCATGCGCCACAAACTCCAACACCAGAACATGCTGATCCAATAGGAAAACCTCTTTTTCTAATAAAAACCCATAAAATTGAACCTGATTTCATTTTAAATTCGTCAATTTTATCGCCACTTTTATTAATAAGGGTTACATTAACTGTGTTTGATAATTTATTTAAATTATTAATATCATTCATTTTGTAACTTTCAATTTAAATAAAATTAGGAGTTCTTTTTTCTATAAACGCCTTAATACCTTCTTTCGATTCTTGATTAGTAAATAATTTACCAAATTCTCTTGATTCTAAAGAACAGCCCATCTCAAAATTAAGTTGCAATCCTTGCTGAATAACTTTTTTTGCAGTTTTAATTGCAGTTGGACTGTTTTTTATGATTTTAACAGAAAATTCTTCTGTAAAGTTATTTAATTCGTTGTGAGGTGTTACATAACTGATAAGTCCGCAATTTAATGCGTGCTCTGCAGTATATTTTTTTGCAGATGCAATCCATTCTATTGATTTAGCAGGTCCAATTTTTCGAGATAGTCTTTGGGTGCCTGCAAAACCAGGTATAAGACCTAGCGTTACTTCAGGAAAACCAAAAATTGCTTTTTCTGATGCAATAATAAAATCACAAGCTAAAGCGAGTTCTAGTCCGCCGCCTAACGCAAAACCTTGAACTTTTGCAATTACAATTTGCGGTAAATTTTCTAAAAGTAACATTGTTTGAGATCCTAGTTTTGAAAAATTTTCTCCTTCAATGTTAGTTTTAAAGTCTTGCATTTCCTTAATATCAGCGCCTGCGACAAAAGATTTATCCCCAGCACCAGAAACAATGACAACATCAATATTTGTGTTTTCTTTTAAATTTAAACAGTGATTTTGTAGTTCTTGTAACACTTGTTTATTTAATGAATTTAATTGACTTGGTCTGTTAATTTGTAAATTTGCAATTCTGTCTTTAAATTCTAAGGAGGTGAAGTTTTCTTGCATCAATATACTCCATAATAAAAAAAGCCATGAGCGCACTAACCCATGACTTTTTACTCTATTATAAATAAACTATCAAATTTTGCTATTATTTAGCGAGTTCACTATTAATAATTTTTTCAAAGTCTGATTTTGGAACAGCTCCCATAAGTTGTATACCATTTACATAAAAAGCAGGTGTTGCATTTATTCCAAGACTTTGGCCATATTCCATATCAGCGTATATTTTATCAAGCATAGCTTTGTCTTTTCTACATTTATTAAACTCTTCAAGATTTAATCCAAATTTTTGTGCTAATTGTACATAAAGCTGTTCGTTTAATTTTTTATGATTTTCAAATAACGCTCCATGCATTTGCCAGTATTTATCTTGTTTCGCAGCGCATTCTGCTGCTAATGCAGAAGGAATTGCTTCAGGATGCATTTGGGCAAGAGGAAAATTTTTAAAAACAAGGCGTACTTTGCCTTTATATTTTTTTAATATTTCTTCAATAACTGGCTCTGCTGTTGCGCAGAATGGGCATTGAAAATCTGCAAATTCAACAATTGTTATTGGTGCATTTGCAGTCCCTTTTGATGGTGCATTTGATGTATCAACATTTATTCTAACAGACTCTGGTTTTGCAGCTCCTGTTACTTCTATATCACCATCAGAAATTGCTTTTGCAATAATGGAACGATAGTAGTTGCTGATACCTTGATTTTGTAAATATGGCTTTACAAGCGCTTCTTGTTGTTCGGGAGATTTGCCTTTTAGTTGCGGATTTTCTCCATTTTCTTTTATAAATTGCTTAACTTGAGCTTGAGAAACTCCAGAAAATTCTTGAATAAATATTTTCTCTGCATCATTCACATTAGAAATATTTTTCTTTTTCATATATTCTTTAATACGATTATCAAAAAATCTTTTGGCTAATATATTTTCTATCGCTTTGTAAGATTGATTTTCTGCGTCATATAATGCTTGGCGTTCTTGAGGATTGAGATCGCTACGTTTTAAAGTTGTGTTATTAAATTTGCCAAGAACGTCGCTCTTATTATTGGATGAGATCGCTTTTTCAAGTTTTTCGGTAGCATTTTGCGTGACAGGCAAATTATTTGTAATTTTTTTGTAATCATGAAAAAATAGTGGTATTGTGCCAACTATTGCTGCACAAACAAAAATACCGCCTATAATAAACTTTCCCTTGGACATAAAAACACTCCTTATAAACGCATAAAAAACCCCTCTCAGTCTTCTTATGCACTTTAGAAGGGCGGATCAAGTTCGGCTTACATATTTTGCACAGTTTTTATGTTTTCAGCAAGCTCCTTTGAATATCGACTTTCCTCTATTTTTCCGTCAAGATTTGGCAGAGACTGCGCTTTTTTAAAAAAATCTAATGCTTCAGAATTTAAACCTTGCTTCTTTTTTAGAATGCCAAGGTACATTGTATTCACTCTAAAATTTGGGCAGGTTTCTATTGCTTTTAAAAAATATTCGTTTGCAATTTTTTTGTCTCCAAAAGAGATGAGACCTCCTGGTACTTCTTGGTAATAGCGGCCAAGTATGCGAAGAGGACCGCACCAATGGTATTTTGCATCAATTTTTGCTGCTTCAAGCAAAGCGTCTCTTCCTGGTTTTGCATTTTTAAGGGCAGTAAAAATTCCTTTTTCTAAACCATACGATCCTAAATTAATTGCGTACCAATAAAAACCTTCTACTCTTGAAGGATTGAGCTCTTTTGCTTTTATCCCTAAGTTGTATCCGTATTGAAGTAAGCTGAGTTTTTCGTCTTTTGTTGTTTGTTCTGGTAAAATAAAGTTTGCATTAAAATATACTAATCGCGCTACTTTCCAGTTAATATTAAAATTTTCTGGTAAAACAGGTTGGTTTTTTAAAAAATTTACAATCTCAGATTTTCCAGTTGAGGATTGTCTATTTTCCCATAATTTATCAAGAAAAGCTTCTTCTACTTTAGTTTCTTCTTTTGCCGTTAATGCAACTGTTTGTGGAGAATTCATAGTATCTGCATCTGATGCAAAAGAAGAATTTGGAATCAAGATAAAGTTTGCAATAAGAGCGAATGTGGACAAACAAAAATTTCTTTTAAGAAAAGAGCTTGCTTTCATATAACCTCCTAATTTGAATAATAAACATCAACTAAAGAGGTTATATTTTTTAGTCGCTTAAGTAAATTATAATAGGGTATTTAATCAACTTTTTGCTAAAATGATTGAACACTCCAGATAAACTCATTGAGACAAATTAATATGGAACTGAAGGTGAAGATATTTTTAAAGATTTTCAATTTCTTCTTGAGAGAGTTTAGTGACTTTAATAATACTCATCATTGGAAAATCACTAGCTTTCATTGTTTTTGCGATTTCAATCATATTTTCACGCTTACCAATTTCAATGCCTTCGGCCTTACCGATTTCAATGCCTTCGGCCTTGCCGATTTGAATGCCTTCGACTTTACCTTTAACTTCACCTTCAGTTTTTGCATCATCAAGTTGTGAAATAGTATCCAGCAAGTATTTTAAACGTTGGGTGTAAGCAATTCTTTCTGCGGGGTTATGACTCAAAAAATAGAGAGTCTCTTTTGCTTGTTCAAATAATCTGTCTTGCATTGCGAGTTCCTCTAAAACTTTTTTTTCTGGTGCTTGAAAGAAAAGTAACCATTTTTCAAGCCTTGTCATACTGCCATTATACATACCTTTAGGCATTTTGGGTATAATTAAATAATGAATTTCTAAGTCTGGTGCTAGAACTTCGTGAGTGTCGACATCCAAACCAGACAACATTCTATGATAGCTATTGTTTTCTGGGAAGAGGTCAAAATTTATCAAATTAATGCAAACACAGCGCTTTAAGCCTTTGTAGTGTTCGCCCAGGGATATTTGCTCAACATACAGCCTGCTCCAATAAAACAAATTTCTTTTTATATAATGTTTTTGAGGAGTAACCTGAACCTCAATATTAATTTGACTACCATCGTCAAGCTCAGCGCGCACATCTAAAATACATTCTTTGCCATTAGCAATGTCTTTTGAGAGTTCTGTATTTAAGAAAGTAACAGATTTCACCAGTTTTTCGTTTTTATCTGCAAAAACACTATTCACAAAATCTATAAAAAGTTCTTTTTTTTCGCCAAAAATTTTTTTGAATATGGAATCAACCTTGGGGTCTAAAATATCAACAGATTCGGTTTGAATCATAAAAATCCTCTAACAATGAACAGGTAATTTTTAACTTTTCTTACAGTTACAGTTTGCTAAATGCAAAGACAACTGTGGCAAACTTCAAGCGTTGATTGCGCTCAAAGCTCACCAATATAATTGTAATAGAGGTAGTACTCAAGTGTATGGATGAAGAAAAATGGGAGGATAAAATATTTTAAAAATCAAAAATTTTTTAATATTTGAGGACACACTCTAGAGAAGTTTTTTTAATTCAGAAACTTTGTCTAATTTTTCCCAAGGAAAATGTTGGCGTCCAAAATGCCCGTAAGATGCTGTTTGATGATAAGTGAATCCATTTTTGTGCGGATATAAAAGATCAAAAGTTTTAACAATCCCAGAAGGAGTCATATCAAAAGTTTTTAACACAGCATCTTCTATTTTAGAACGGCTAATTTTTTCTGTGCCATAGGTATTAACGTTAACGCTAACAGGTTTTGCCACTCCAATTGCATATGCAATTTGGACAAGAGCTTTGTCTGCTAAACCGGCTGCAACAATATTTTTTGCAATGTAGCGTCCCATATATGCTGCTGAGCGATCAACTTTAGAAGGGTCTTTTCCGGAGAATGCGCCTCCTCCATGTGCACCATGGCCACCATAAGTATCAACAATAATTTTACGTCCAGTAAGACCGCAGTCTCCTTGAGGACCACCAATTACAAAGTTACCTGTTGGGTTGATATGATATTTTGTATTTGCATCAAGTAAGTTGGAAGGAATTGTTTTTTTAATGATGTTTTCAATCACAAACTGACGGATGGTTTCTTGTGATACATCTTTAGTGTGCATTGTGCTAACAACAACTGTATCAACTCGATTCATTTTACCGTTAACATATTCAACAGTCACTTGTGATTTTGCATCGGGACGTAACCAATTTACTTGATTTTCTTTTCTAGCTTTAGAAAGGTTACGTAAAATTGAGTGTGCATATTGTACGGTTGCTGGCATGTATTCAGGAGTTTCGTTAGTCGCGTAACCAAACATCATTCCCTGATCGCCTGCGCCTTGTTCTTTGTGGAGACCTTCTCCCTCATTGACGCCTTGAGCAATGTCTGGTGATTGTTGATCAACGGCAACAATCACTCCACAGCTTCTGTATTCAAAGCCGTTGTCAGGATCTTCATAGCCAACTTCTTTAATAACTTCCCGCGCTATGTCAGAATAATTTTTCATCTTGCGGTTTAATTTTTTTTCGTTTGTGCTCACTGTTTCTGGGTTAACAGAAATTTCGCCAGCAATCACAACTAAGCCTGTTTTGCATAAAGCTTCGCAAGCAACGCGAGCTCTAGGATCAAACGAAAGTAGTTCATCAAGAATGCCATCAGAAATTTGATCGGCAACTTTATCAGGATGGCCTTCACTTACGCTTTCGGACGTAAAATAAGTGATTTCGGAAGAAGAATAAACATTGGGCGAGCGTTGAAACATATTGTATTTCCTTTCATATCAACCGCTGCAAAAATAAAAATAAATTCGGGCAATCCATAAGCCGGATTCTGTTTAAAACTACAATTTCTCTTGCTGTTACGTTACCATAACAATCCTTGCAGCCAACCCGGATGTTAAATGAGCCGAGCAAGCTCTCCACCCCTATTTGGCTTTGCTTCGAATGGGGTTTGCCACACTGTCTGTTACCAGAACAATCTGTGAGCTCTTACCTCACAATTTCACCATTGCCAGTTTTGCAACTTAGGCTGTTTGTTTTCTGTTGCACTTTCCGTCGAGTTACCCCGCCTGGCCGTTAGCCAGCATTCTGCTCTATGAAGTCCGGACTTTCCTCACTCTTGCTTGATGCAAGTTGCGCTGTAGTTGAATTACCCGAACTGAAACAAATAATGCCTCTTAAGTGGCAAAGCAAGAGTGTTTCGACTTTTTTTAAAGCCAAAGAAAATTTTTTAGAAAAAATTATGATTTTATTAAGTTACTATGACCGATAAATTAGCATAATTTGTCATAATATTTTTATACACATCAGTTTTGTTAAAAATGCCTAATACAACTTTTCTTTTCTTAAAGAATTTCTTAGTGTAAATCATTTTTTGTGGTTAGGTAATTTGATATGTCCATTTGGGTGAAAGGTGATAATTGTGGAAATAAAGAATTTTCAAGAATTTATTATTGCTCTATGCAATTACTGGGTTGACTATGGCTGTATTTGGAGCCAACCCTATGATGCAAATATGGGAGCAGGAACCTTTCACCCGCACACGTTCTTAAAAGGTGTTGGGCCAGAACCATGGCGATCTGTATATGTGCAGCCTTGCAGACGTCCGGTTGATGGTCGTTATGGCAAAAGCCCTTATCGCTTTCAGCATTATTACCAACTACAAGTTTTGTTAAAACCATCTCCATCAAATATTGTTGATATATTTTTAAAATCACTTGAGCATGTTGGAATAAATTTAAAAGAAAATGACATAGGTTTACTAGAAGATGATTGGAAAGGACCAACACTGGGTGCCTGGGGGTTAGGTTGGGAAATACGTGCAAATGGTCAAGAAGTGACTCAATTTACCTATTTTCAACAACTCGGTGGCCAGGATATTGATGTTGTTTGTGGAGAAATAACGTATGGTTTAGAACGTCTATTTATGTACTCAAAAGGCTATAATAATGCCCTTGATATGCCATTTAATGACCAATTTACTTATGGTGACATCTTTTTTCAAAATGAGTTTGAATTTTCTAGTTTTAATTTTATTGAAGCTGATACCCAGCAATTATTTAAATATTTTGAAGTATGCGAAGAAAAAGTTATGGCGTTGTGCGAAAAAAATTTAGTTTTGCCCGCCTACGATTATGTTTTACAGGCTTCGCATTGTTTTAATTTATTAGATGCACGAGGCGCGATTTCTGTAAGTGAAAGGCAACGTTATATAGGAAGAGTTCGAGATTGTGCGCGAAAGTGTGCATTAAAATATCGAGCATCTCGTGAAAAGCTTGGGTTTCCGTTATTAAACAGATTAGACAATGATGCGCGCAAACCGTTGTTTTCTAATAAATTAAATAATCCAAAAAAATTGGAATTTAATGAAACTCAATTGTATAATAATATTAATCAATTTTCTTCTAGTCAGAGTTTAAATATATTATTTGAACTGGGAGTAGAAGAAATGCCGCCCGCTTTTCAGGTCAGTGCCAAAGCTCAATTAGAATCTAAGGTTGCAGAATTTGTAGCGAAAGAAAATTTAAATTGGCACTTTTTCACGATACACTCGCCAAAGAACATGCATCATATAGTATTGAAATTTCATCTAGGCGTTTGAGTATTTTGTTTAAAAATATACCAAAAACAGAAAATTCTAAAACTTTAGAAATCTGGGGACCTGCAGAACGTATTGCTAAAGCGTCTGACGGAAGTCTTAGTCAAGCAGGGCTGGGTTTTTGTAAAAAGAATAATATCGATCCTTTGCGCGTTCAGTTTAAGTCTAAAAATGAAGGCGTGTTTATGTATTCAGAAAAGTTTTTAGAGGGGCGTGACTTTCCTACTATTCTAGCAGAAAAATTTAAAGAATGGTGTTACGCGTTTTCGGCTCCTTTAATGATGAAATGGCTACCGCAAGATATAAGTCCAACGTTTATACGTCCTGTAAGATGGATTGTTGCGTTGGTTGAAGATAAAGTGATCCCACTTAATATGTTTGGTTTAACAGCAAGTCGTTTAACTTGTGGTCAAAGAATATTGCATCCAGAATCACTACCAATTGAGCATGTAAATGATTATTTTAAAGTTTTAAATAATATTTTTGTTAAGCCATTTATAAAAGAAAGAAATTCAATTATACTAAATAATGCAAAAAAATTGGCTGCAGAAAAAAATGGAAAAGTACAAATTGATAATTCTTTATTAGACAAGTGTGTTGGTTTATACGAAAATCCTTATGTTTTTATTGCAGAATTTGAAGAAAAATATTTAAGATTACCAAAGCCGTTAATTTCTAGTGTTTTAAAAGAACATATGAATTATTTTTCTGTAGCATCTTTAAACAATGAGAAATTACTTCCCTACTATATTGGAGTTGCTAATTATAAATGTAATAATTTACAAGAAATGATTGAAGGCACTAAAACTGTAGTTGTTGGAAGACTAGAAGATGGCGCTTTTTACTATGATACAGATCTAAAAACTCCTTTGGCAGAGTTACGCAACAAATTACATCACCAGCTCTTTCAAGCTGGAATGGGTTCTTTGTTTGATAAAACAGAGCGCATTAAAAAATTAGTTTCGCACTTATGTATTTTATTACAACTCACAAAACAAAAAGAAATACTAGAAACTGCTGCAGCATTTTGTAAAGCAGATTTAAAAACTGGTTGTGTTCAAGAGTTTCCCGATGAAATGCAAGGTATTATGGGCGGAATTTTGCTTAAAGAACAAAATGTTTTTAATGATACCTATAAATCAGAAATTGCCGCAAAAGCTGTAGAAGAACATTATTTGCCTTTGGGGGCTCAATCGCCGCTACCTACAACCATAGAAGGAGTGGTCTTGGCGTT
Organism: Spirobacillus cienkowskii; assembly: GCF_037081835.1. Lineage (GTDB taxonomy): Bacteria > Bdellovibrionota_B > Oligoflexia > Silvanigrellales > Silvanigrellaceae > Silvanigrella > Silvanigrella cienkowskii. The sequence continues at coordinate 144,340 of NZ_CP146516.1, forward strand.
AGCAGATAAGCTAGATTCTTTGTGTCTTATGTTTTCGCATGGTGCCGAAATGAAAGCTGGTAAAGATCCTCTTGGAATGAGAAGACTTGCTCTAGGCGTAGTTAGGCTTCTTGGTATCAGAAACGAAAACAATAGCATTGCTTTACCGTTAAAAGATGTGTTAAATTTAACTTTCCAAGTTATAGAAGAAGAAAAGCAAGTAAAGGTAACAATTGAGAGTCGACATAAAACAAATTTGTTTATTATTGATAGAATAAAAGCGGCATTAGAGGATGAATTTGATATTCGTTTAATTGAAGCTTTGTCAAGACAGTTGCTTGAAGAACCATTTAGTAAAGTGAGATTATTTGCAGTAGAAATGACAAATGCTTTGAAAAAAACTGGAGAAGGCTCTTTACAAAACGCTTTGTTACCATACAAAAGAGCAAAAAATTTAACTTATAATTGGAATGATACCACAATTAATACAAAATTATTTAAAGCTTCTGCAGAGTTTTTATTATACGAAACATTGCAAAACATTGAAAATATAATTAAAACTCAATTACAAAATTCGCAATATCAAGAAGTGTTTAATACGTTAGCAAGTCTTGCCGAACCACTAAGTGAATTTTTTGAAACAGTTATGGTTAATGATCCTGATGAAGCTCTTAAGAGAAATCGTCTCAATCTTTTAACCAAAATTTGTTCTCTATACGAAAATGTCGCTAATTTTTCATGCATTCAGGTACAGTAAATTATGTCTGTAAAAACAATTTATAAGTTGTTTGGTAATCAAGAAATTATAAATCAAAAAGAAACTGTTTCTTTTACTATTGGAAACTTTGATGGAGTTCATGCAGGGCATGTTTATCTCATTGATCAACTAAAAAAATTAAATGCTGGAATTCCTATTGCAATTTTAACCTTTCATCCACACCCAGTCAGTTTTTTTTCACCAAAAAACCCTAAGACTTTGTTGTCTACACTTGAAGATAAAGTGTCATTATTATTAAAAATTGGTGTTGATGTTGTTGTTGTTCAGCAATTTGATAATGACTTTGCATCTTTGAGTTCTGATGAATTTTGTATGTGGTTAAAAAATAATTTTAATATTTATTCTGTGATAATTGGTCATGATTTTCAATATGGAAAGCAGCGTAAAGGTGACTTTGCGCACATGAAAAATTTTGCAAGTAAAGAAAATTGGAAAATAGTGCAAATTCCCGCATTTAAAATGCTTGATGGACAAGTTGTTTCGTCTTCTTTAATTAGAGGTGCATTAACTTGTGGAGATGTCGAAGAGGTAGAAAAGTTTTTAACAAGACCTTATTGCTTGCCTGGCATTGTAGTTAAAGGTGATCAGCGTGGTCGATTGATAGGCTTTCCAACTGCAAACATTCAGCTTGATGATATTTTAGTGATCCCAAGATATGGTGTGTATGCATGTTTGGTTGAAATTGAATCAAATGGTGTGTTGCTGCCATCAGTTATGAATTGTGGTGTGCGTCCTACAATTGCGTCTGGATTGAAATTACAAATAGAAGCTCATATTTTAGATTTTTCACAAGAGATATATGGTTCTCGTGTTCGGTTTCATGTTAAAAAATTTATTCGTGGTGAAATGAAGTTTGAAAATCTCGATGAACTCAAACAGCAAATAGGAAAAGATGTATTATTAGCCTCCCAGTATTTTTCTATAAATAATTAATTTTATTAAATTTTATTTTTAATTTTTGCAGTGAATTTTACCTCTATCATTTTATTGCAGTGCATAATTTTATTTAAATCTTATAAAAATTTGTGTTATGTATTTTTGTGGATGTTTTTATTTATGTCGTATTTTTGTTAGAGATTGTGATGAGTTTAAGCTTAAGATATATTTTAAAAATTTGTACATTTTTGTTTTTTTTGGTGAGCTACAATGTAATATTTGCACTAGAAAATGATGAAGATTATAGTTTACCTGTAAATAATGTAGCCTCTCAAAATTTTGAAAACGTATGCTCAAGAGTGGGCTCAATTTCTGGTCGTCTTATTGTGCCTGAGGATTCTGCTTATTTGCAAAATAATTTTCAAGATATTGCAATTCGGTTAGGCGGAATTGACTACTCGCAAATTGAAAATCAACATCTTGAATTTTATCCTGATGGCAACGGCTGTTTTTCTATTGATAGCGTACTACCTGAAGGAAGTTCTATTACACTGATCATATGGGATAAAAAAGGTTTTTTATCAAAAAAATTACTTCAAGCATATGTTGGAACACAAGCAAATTATTATAATATTTATTTAAGCTCTTATTTTGTTATTTCTAGTTTTTCTGAAGTACTAACAAAAGAAAAACAGCATTTTGAAAATGCTGGATTATGTGGATATGCTGTAGGTCTTTGGCCAGAAGATATTAAAGGTGGTTCTGTTGATTTGCTGTCTACTTCTGGAGAAAGCTACAAAGCCAGTTACTTTGATCGTGGAGAAATTCCATCGTTAAATCAAACAGAATTTTCGGAAAATGGGCATTTTTGTTTTTTTAATGTTAAGTCTTGCAATTCTTCTGAATTTTTGTGTTCTAATCAATCTGATTTTTATAACTTAAATTTTAAACTAAAAAATGGTACTAGCCGTACTTTTCAAATTTATTTACCACCTAGTTACTTTTCTGATTTTAATTTTTTTGATTTAAATATTTCTGTTATAAGGCCAGCAAAAATATTAACTCTTAATAATAATTCCTTGTCTTTAGATTTAAATGAAAATTTATGGAACACACCCAAAATTCCATTTTATCTAAGTTTACACAATGCAATAGAAACTTTACAAAATAATAATCAGAGCTATTTAAATTATTCTCAGTATTTAAACAATGGTGATTTGGAATCATTAAATATTCCTTTAAACGATGATTTTGTAACTGTTCATTATAGTACTAACCCTAGAAATATGGATAAATTTTTTACTTTAATCCCTTCTGCCGAAATTTTTACAGAAAGAATTGCTTCAATTATTAATAATTATGAACCTGGACAGGTTTTTGTAGATAAAAAATCTCCGCTGTTAATTAGATTAATAGAACCAAGCTTAATAAATATAGACAATCAATTTTTACAACCACTTTATGATTTGAATTTTGGTTCTTTGTTTTTAAATTTAGATATGTCTAAATTAAATTTAAGTGCTAACTCGGTATCTGTGTATTTGAGTGATTTATTTGGAGTTAAGAAATATAACTTTAATCAAATTAATAATATATATCATAATTTTTTAAGTGGTTTTGTTTATAAAATAGATCCTGGTATTTTTCAGTTGTTTGTAATTGATAACATCAGCAATTCTATTTTGTATAGTTCTATTATTCAGTCACTTCCTAATAAAACTCAAGTTATTGCAGATGTTTTAGGAAAAAAAGATTTACATGTTGATGAAGAAAATGTTGAGAGCTTTCAAAATTTAGTTTATACAATAAATACATACGATCAAAATAGAATATTAGAAAATGATGAAGAAATTATATTATCTGGACAACAAGAAATTAAAAATTTAAGAAGTGAAGTAAATTTTATTAAAAACAATATTTTTAATCAATATACTAGCGAACAATTATGTTCAATAAATTTTATTGCTAATGATCTTGAACCTGAAACTGAACAAAATTTTGATAATTTTTATGTTAAATTTGCTGGGATCGTTCCTCAAATTCCATTAATTCCAGAAGAAATGATAACTTTAATTAGTTAAATTTAATTTCTTTTTATTATGATTTCTTACACATATTCCTAAACAAAATAAAGTTGCTATTATAATAAAGTAAAAGGTTTTTTCTCTTAAAAATAAATTTGAATTAAAATAAACTAAGCTTTTTGTTCCAAAATAATATCCGTAACCTTCTCCAAGGCCAACAAATACAGCATAAGTTGCAAATATAGCAACTCGCGAGTTTTTATTAGTTTGAGATGTTAGTAATGCTTGAATTGCAGGGATAAATAATATTTCAGCTAGTGTTAGTATTATAATTGAGGTGTAAAAGTAATATAAATTATGGCTATAGGCTAGTAAAGCGAGGCCTATAAAAGATAAAATAACAGAATAAAGTATTTGTAAATAATTACTATTTGAGTATTTATTAAAAAAATTGTTTAATGGCAGCGATAAAAAAATTATCATCAACCCATTTAAGCTTGATATTGTCCATATATAGTTGGAAAAATTAAAATATTTTGAAATAATAATTGGTGCTAAAGAATATATTTGAGCACTGTAAAACCAACAAACTAAAATAATAAAGTAAATGTGCCAAAATTTCTTAGAAAATAACATATAAAATATTTGCTTTAAAATGTTGTTTTGTTTTGTTATAGATGCTTTTGGAATTATTATCATTGTAATTATAGAACTTAATGTTAAAAAAGAACTCATAAATAAATAAACAAATTCTTTATTTTTAATGTTATATAAAAAATTAATTAAAATTGGTCCTGCGGTGGCAGAAATATTTGTTCCAATATGAATAATTGAGTAACTTTTGGTTGAAAACTTATTGTTATTTTTTAAAAAGGATGTGAGCACTCTAATATAAATTGTGTTACTTCCGTAAAATAAACCAATTAAAGTTAATGAAATTATTATAAAAATAAATGATTGATGTAAATAAAGTAATAAATAACCAAGTGCGCCAACCATTTGCATTATAGATAAAATAGTTTTGGGTTTAAAATAATTAAATACAGGAGAAAATATGAGTCTTCCCCACCTAGCTGTTAACGAGCTGACAAACATGGCAAATCCAACTTGTTCAACCGTAATTGAGTTATTATCGCTTAAGAAAATAACAAGCATGCTCAATGGAGCTAAATAACCAAAACTTGTAATAATTTCCTGTAAAAAAAGCTTTGGTAAGGTAATGGTTATTTTTTGTGAAATTTTTTTTAAAATTTTTCGTCGACCCCTTTTTGTGTTAAAATTGCAGTTCGTGCGAGTTCGTCGCACATTTCGTTGTATAAATCTCCTGAGTGACCTTTTACCCATTGCCATGATAAGCTGTGTTTTCTTTGTAATAAACAAAGTTGCAACCATAGTTCTTGGTTTTTAACGGGAGAACCAGATTTTGTTTTCCAACCGTTTTTTTGCCAGTTTTCGAGCCAGCCAGCCGTAAATGCGTTTTTGACATATTGGCTGTCGGTGATAATAAGAACTGGCATTGGTCGAGTTAGGCTTTCTAAGCCACGAATCACTCCCATAAGCTCCATTTTATTATTAGTGGTATGTTTTTCATAACCCGAGATTCTCCGTTTTTGATTATTGTAGATCAAAACACAGGCCCAGCCACCTGGTCCAGGATTTCCAGAACATGCTCCGTCAGAATAAAGTGTAACAGGTGAAGTCATTTTAAGCTCTCTCGTTTCTTGTGCCATATTGTGTGTGTGAAAGAATATAAAAATGCAAACTGAAATGCCAATAATGCAAAGTCAATTAGAACAAAAATATCCAATGGTTGATGGTGTTTCTGGTATGCTTGTTCCTCTAAAAAGTGAAAACATTACACTGGCAAATACCGTTATTTCCTTAGGTGTTTATAACGAATTTGTGACAAGTTCAGCCGCCCAGAGTTATAATTCTTTTGGTCTCGGTTTTTCAATTGGAATGCATCATAAAATTAGAGATATTTGGTTAGGGGGCATAGAGTTACGTTGGTCGGATTGGATGTCTAAAAGTACAGCGCGGTCTGATTTGAGTCCTCTTTCAATTTACTCTAAAATTCAAGTTTATATTCCTACTGATTTTATTTTAAATCAAAATTTTAGGAGTATTGTAAAGCCCTATGCAACAGCTGGTTTGGGTTACACTTTTTTTTATAATAGGAGATCTGTGCTTGATATTCAAACTAACAACACGTTAGGACAATTTTCGATGACATATGGCGCTGGTTTAACTATTAAATTTCAAAACTTATTTTCTATAAAACCTTCGTTTGAGTATTGGAGAGGTATTCAGACATCTGAGTTTAAAGCGGGGATTTATAGGTTGGAGATATTATTTGGAGATGTGGAAAATATTTAGTTTAATTTTATTTTTAATATTTAATTCAGGTAAAGCGTTTTCGCAAAATTTAAACTTGCTCAATCCTATTACAAAGGCAATACCTCCAGGAAAAGTCGTTTTTACTAATAAATCCGTTTTTAGTTGCGGAGAAAAAAACGGATTTTCTGTTTATACATCCCTTGATATACAAGCAATTTTAGCAATTTCAAATATGTTATCGTCCGATCCTGTTACCTTAGAAACTAATTGGAATGATAGTGAATCAATGCAAAAACTAATAAATACAGGAAAGCTTACAGAGCAACAAATATTGACTTATCCCAAAGATGTTCAAAGAATAATTTTTTATTGCTTAACTTGGGATGAAAGTTTTAGATTAAAAATTTTTAGTATCCCAAACGAAGCATTAGAAAATATTTCTGCCAATGTAATGGCTCAAAAACCATGGAAAGTGCTAGAAAAAGATGTAGCAGAAAAAATTAATAATTTTTCACAAGAAACTATTAGGGATTTTGTTTATTTAATTTTAAGAATCAAATGTTTACTACTCAATTAAAGGAGGATTTGAAAAAAATCCAACTTTATGGTCTGGGGCATTTTCATGGAAAGTTCCTTTTAAAGGAAATAAAAATATAAAATGAATAAAGTAAATTTAGAAAATCCAGATTGTAAACAAATAGTCTGTATTAGTAAAGGTAATTTATATTTAAGTGAAATTAGTGACAATGTAGCGCCTATATTTATTTCTAATAATTTATTAGAAATAAGTTATTTAGAAAATTTGTTATCTTATGATAAAATATCAGAAACTGTATATTTAATTTGTAAGAATGATATTTATGCACCTAGTTTAAATTTATTAAAAAAATTTTATGATAACTTAAATCTTGAACAAAACAGCTCTTGTTTTTTAGGAGCTATTTTTGTTTTTCAAAATAAAAACTTAATCGCATTTTTAAATTTTAATGTTACATACGAAGATTGCGAAATAGAGTATACTTGTGTAAGCAAAGATTTTAAGAAAAAAGGTGTTGCTAGCTTAATGTTATTTTATCTAGATGATTTTTGTAAAAAAATAGCAAATAATAAAGTTAATAAAATTTTACTCGAAGTTGGAGAAAATAATTTGCCAGCAATTCATCTTTACAAAAAATTTAACTTTAATAAAGTTAGTGAGAGAAAAAAATATTATAAAAATAGTGAAAATGCTTTAATTTTGGAGAAAAAAATTTGAAAGTTGGAATTCTTCATACAGCATTTATAGGTGATATTGTATTACTTGGTTTGTTAATAGAGGCTCTTTACACAGATAAACATGAAATATATTTAATAATTAAAAAAGAATCATTATTACTGTATAATAATGATTATAGAATAAAAAAATGTATAGCTATAGATAAAAAATCTGGTTTTAAAAAAATTAAATCAATTTTTTTAATTTCTCAACAAATTAAATCTTTGTCTCTTGATGTAATTTTAGTGCCGCATAAATCTGTTACAACAGCTTTATGCGTGCTTTTTGCAAAAGTTCCTAAAAGTATTGGTTTTAATGATAGTGCTTTAAAATTTGTATATCGCGAACTTATGCCTTTTAATAAAAGCAAACATGAATGTTTACGGTGTTTAGATTTAGCACCAAGGTGGCTTTTATCTGAAGCTTCTTATCAAATTGCATTAAAAATTTCTAGACCTATTTTAATTCCTAATAAAAGTTTGTCTATTTTTAATGAAAAAAATCCGGATTTTTTTAGCAAAGAAAGTTTTTATTTTATTGTGAATCCTGGTTCTGCATGGGCAACTAAAAAGTATCCAGCTTTAAATTTTGCAAAAGCAATTTTTTTAATATTAAGTAACTCACAAAATTTAACTTGTATTTTAGCTGGATCGCGTAATGATTACAATGATATTAAATGTATATTAGATTATTTTGATGCATACCCACATTTAAAAAATAAAATTATTGATGTTAGCAAGTATTTGCCATTAGACGAATTTGTAACTTTGGTGTCTAAAGCGAGTTTTGTAATTGCAAATGACTCGAGTCCGGTGCATATTGCTTCTGCTTCTAATGTCCCTGTTGTTGTTATTTTTGGACCAACTAGTTGGACTTTTGGTTTTTATCCGACTTCAGAAAAAAGCACGATTCTAGTTTACCGCGATGCAGCAGGAAATACGCTTTCTTGCCATCCTTGTACAAATCATGGTTCAAGTGTATGCCCTGAAAAGCATTTTAAATGTATGCGTGAATTGTCTCCAGAAATTATTTTAGACTCTGTTCAGAAGATGTTGCCACATTTTTTTTAATAGGATAGGGAGTGTTTATGATTCCTGTTTTAGGTAACTTCATTGTAAAAAGACCACAGTTTGAAGTTGCACAGCACAATGCGTTAAACTGGATCTCGCAAGCTCATGCTCTTGCAAAATATAATGAAAATTTAAATTCTCCTGATTCTAAATCATTAGAAAAAATAAATTACTTAATGAATAATTATGTTAATCGTTTTGCTTGTGGCCCCGAAAAAATTTCTAATCGAGGCACATGTATTCCTGATTTTCTCCATACAAATTGGGATGAAATGCAATTGTTTAATTTAAAAAATAATAATTGCAGTCCAACTATTAAAGAAAAAATGCTTTTTTTTAACGAAATAGTTGGAAAAGTTTTTGAGGACTTATACTCTGAAGTAAATGTGCCACCAAAAAATATAATTCATGTAACCTGTACAGGCTACTCTTCACCTTCAGCAGCGCAAATTTTAGTTTCCAAAATGGGATGGGGCGATTTTACAAAAATTTATCATGCATACCATATGGGTTGTTACGCCGCTCTTCCTACGTTGCGAGTGGCGCAAGGTTACTTATTACAAGATAATTTAGAAAACGCGCTTACTAGCAATATTAAAGGTCGAGTGGATATTGTTCATACAGAACTATGTACGTTGCATTTTAATCCTTATTTGCATGATCCTGGTCAGTTTGTAGTGCAAAGTTTATTTGCAGATGGATTTATTTATTATTCATTGTTTGAAAAGAATGCATTTTATCGTTATGGATTGAATAAAGGTTTAGAAATTTTAGCAACTCATGAGATGATTATTTCACACACTTTAGATGCAATGTCTTGGGATTTGTCTGAAAGTGGTTTTTATATGAGTTTATCTGGTAAAGTTCCTGCTGTTATTGCAGAAAATATTTTTAATTTTATTGAAAAATTATTTTCGAAAACAGAATATTCTTATGCTGAAATTAAGGATAATGCATTATATGCTGTGCATCCAGGTGGCCCTAAAATAATTAAATTGATAAAAGATGTGTTAGATTTATCAGATAAAAATATTGAATTTAGTGAATTGATACTTAAAAATTATGGTAATATGTCTTCGGCAACGTTACCGCATATTTGGAATGAAATAATTAACTCAAACGTACAGGCTGGTACTTTAGTAGTGAGTTTAGCATTTGGCCCTGGTTTAACTGTGGTTGGTTCGTTAATGAGAATTGTATGAATTTGCTTGAGATTTTTTTTATTTTGATAATTTTGTTTCACGCTTTTTTAATGCTAGTGGATGAGTTTTATTGTCATAAAAAAAGATGGCTTCCTAAGTGGGAAAGAATTGGACATCCCGTTGATACAGCGTGTTTTTTGCTTTGTTATATATTGGTAATTTTTTTTCCAATGAATAAAGCTGTATTTTTTGTTTTTTTAATAAATGCAGTTTTTTCGTGTTTTTTAATAGTTAAAGATGAAGCAGTGCATTTAAAATATGCAAATAGTTTTGAACAATATTTGCATGCTCTTTTGTTTGTTTTGCATCCCGTTATTTTATGTATTTTGTTTTTTTCTTGGTCTTTATTTGCTAAAACAGAGTTTTTATTTTTTAATTACTTTGATTTTAAGTTATTAAAATATGTAATTTTAACACAATTTATATTGGCTATAATATTTTTTTGGTATCAAATAATATATTGGAATTTTGTGATTAAGGATAATGTTTATGATGCAAAAAGAAATAGTAAATAATGAGATTTACAAAAGTTTAGGTGATAAGTGGTATACAGGAAACGACTATGTCGCCTTGTTAAGGGCAGAATCAAAAACAAGAAACCCTTGGATTTTAAATAATATTTATAAGAATAACTTTGTTGATTCTAAGGTTTTGGATATTGGCTGTGGCGGTGGTTTACTTACTAATTATTTATCAAAGTTTAATTTTAATGTGACCGGAATTGATAATCAAGAAAATGCTTTGCATATTGCAAAAAAATATGATGAAAGTGGCTCTGTAACTTATAAAATAGCAGATGCTCATCAGTTGCCTTATGATAATGAAACGTTTGATGTCGTTTGTTCCTTAGATCTTTTTGAACACGTTGATGATTATACAAAAGTGATCAAAGAAGGTGTTAGAGTTTTAAAAAAAAATGGACTATTTTTCTTTCATACTTTTAACAGAAATTTGTTATCTTGGTTATTTGTTATTAAAGGTATGGAATGTTTTGTTAACAATACTCCTAAAAATTTGCATGTCTATCAATTTTTTATTAAACCTAAAGAAATTATAAAAAATTTTTCTATTAATGATTGTTATTGTGTTGAAATAAAAGGTTTAACGCCAAATATATTTTCGAGTTCATTTGTTAATTTAATTAAAAATGGTGAGGTTGACGAAAATTTTGATTTTTCTATCTCTCGAAATTTATTTACAGGCTATATAGGGTACGTTAAAAAAATAAGTTAATGAGTTTTATTTTTTTCCTAAAACTAGCCGTTCAATTTCGCTTGTGGTTTTTGAGAGTTTTTTGCCTTGATCAACCAGTTCGTTAGAAGATTGCGCTGTTTCGTTCACAGAGATTTGGTTTTTTTGCGTAGCGCGGTCAATTTCAGACATCGCTGTTGTAATTTGCCGCACCCCAATGTCTTGTTCTTGGGTAGCAGCAGAAATTTGTTCAATCACAGACACCATATTGATAATGTCTTCGGATATTTTAACAAAAGAATCTTGCGCGACTGTGGTAACGGATTTGCCTTCATTGATGCGATCTTTTGTGACCAGCAAAATTTTGTTCACTTCTTCTTGGCTTTTGGTAATGAGTTCCTGAATTTCGTGAGCAGATTTACCACTAATTTTAGCAAGATTTCCCACCTCTTCGGCCACCACGGCAAAACCTTTGCCGTATTCTCCTGCACGGGCAGACTCAATGGATGCATTCAATGATAACAGCTCTGTTTTAGAGACAATATCGTTAATCACAGAGGTTTTTGCATGAATTTGAGTGATAATTTGAGCGATATTTTGCAATTGATTGTTAGATTCTTGAATGGTTTCCATGCTGTTCACCAGTTTGTGCATGGTTTCTTGACTGTTTTCAGCTTTGCTTGCAGCATTTTTTGCAACATTTGTAGATTCTTTTGCATTTTCTGAGGTTTTGTTCACCATACTGGTGATTTCGTTAATGGCTGCTGTGGTTTCGTGCACAGAGGCGGCTTGTTCGGTAACCGATTCTGAAAGCGATTGAGAACTATTTTTTAAAGTTTGCGAGATTTTCATTGTATTCTCGCCTTGGTGCTTTAATTCTGTAATAGCAGCTTTTATTGTCGCTGTAATGGAAAGAATCACAAGTGTAATAACTATTGCAATAATAATTGAAACAAGCAACACAGCGCTCATGGTCCAATTGGTAATGGTTGTTAAGCTTTCTCCAGCTTGTGTTGATTTTACTGCGCCTTCTGAATTATATTTTGACTCATTTGCAATCGCTTCTAGCAATTTAAATAATGCAGGACGACCCACAGTATTGTAGTGATTGAGGGCTTCGAGGCCTTCGCCTTTTTTCACGTGTTCGAGTTCTTCCTCATATGTTTTCATATATACTTCGTAGGCTGCCATTGTGGCATCGTAAAAAGGTTTTTCTCCTGGTGCCATGAGACCATTTTCACTATAGCCTTTGAGCTCTTTTTCTAAAGTGGCTTTAAAATTATTGAGATCTTCAAGGTTTTTGGGAAGTCTCTCTTGTTGTTTGGCAAGGGTATCTGCAATCACAAGCACCGCTCTTCGAGATAAGTTGCCAAGGTATAAATTAATTTTGCCAAATGCTTCGATACTTGGCATCCATTCTTTTGCTGTAACCTGAGAATACACTTGTGTTTTATTAATCATGCTGATTGCATAGATACAGCAAAATAAAATAAGGGCTAGCAATATAGAAATGGACGTAAAAATTTTAAAAGCAAGACTTTTGTTTTCCATTTAAAATAACCCCAAAAATAGAATAAATTATTCTTATATATCTATAATCGGAGCTTATTTGTTGTAAATTAAATAAATATTTGGATAATAAGTTTTTTAAAGATAATATTACGTTAACTTACCTAGTATTAACAGCTCAATTTGACTTGTAGTTTTGGAGAGTTTTTCACCTTGGTTTACAAGTTCGTTAGAAGATTGCGCTGTTTCGTTCACAGAGATTTGGTTTTTTTGGGTAGCGCGGTCAATTTCAGACATCGCTGTTGTAATTTGCCGCACCCCGATGTCCTGCTCTTGGGTAGCAGCCGAAATTTGTTCAATCACAGACACCATATTGATAATGTCTTCAGAAATTTTAACAAAAGATTCTTGGGCTTCGTTGGTAACCGATTTGCCTTCATTGATGCGATCTTTGGTTACAAGCAAAATTTTGTTCACTTCTTCTTGGCTTTTGGTAATGAGTTCTTGAATTTCGTGGGCAGATTTACCACTAATTTTAGCAAGATTTCCCACTTCTTCGGCCACTACGGCAAAGCCTTTGCCGTATTCGCCTGCACGGGCAGACTCAATGGATGCATTTAATGATAACAGTTCTGTTTTAGAGACAATATCGTTAATCACCGAGGTTTTAGCATGAATTTGATTGATAATTTGGGCAATATTTTGCAATTGGCTGTTTGATTCTTGAATGGTTTCCATGCTGTTCACCAGTTTATTCATGGTGTCTTGGCTATTTTCTGCTTTGCTTGCAGCACTTTTAGCAACATTTGTAGATTCTTTGGCATTTTCTGAGGTTTTGTTCACCATACTGGTGATTTCGTTAATAGCGGCTGTGGTTTCGTGCACAGATGCGGCTTGCTGCGCCGCAGAATCAGAAAGCGTTTGAGAGCTTTTTTTAAGGGTTTGTGAAATATTCATGGTACTCTCGCCTTGCTGTTTGAGTTCAATAATGGCTTTTTTAATTGTTGCAGTAATCGATAAAATAAGTGAAAAAATTCCTAAAGCAACTACAGCGGAACTGATTAGCACTATTGTCATTGTCCAATTTGTAATGGTTGTGAGGTTTGCGCCTTTTGAGGCAGAATTTTTAGCACCTTGAGAATTAAATTGTGATTGCGCATCAATTTTTTCTGTTAAGTTAAAAATTAAATAGCGGCCTTCGTTATTATAATGATTTAGAGATTCTAACCCCTTGCCGCTTTTAACCAAATCCATTTCTATATCATAAGATTTGATGTATTCGTTGTAAGATTTTAATGTGGATTCATAGAGTTCTTCTTCGCCGGGTGCAATTTTGCCTGAGTCTTTATAGTCTTTGAGCTCTTTTTCCAAATTCGCTTTAAAACTATTGAGTTCGGCAATGGCTTTTTCTATTTTTTCGGTGTCTTTTGCAATGGCGCTGGCAATAGTAAGAATAGAGCGCCTTGATAGGTTGCCTACATTTAAATTAATACGGCTAAACGCTTCGATGCTTGGCAGCCATTGCTCAGATGTGTCTTTGGCGTATTCTTGGGTTTTGTTAATCATAATTATTGCATAAAAACAAGAAAACAAAATAAATATTAATAAAATTGAAATTGAAGAAAAAATTTTAAAAGCAAGGCTTTTGTTTTTCAATTTTGTACTCCTATTGGTGCATTTAAAACAATACTGCTTAGAGTCATGTTAAATTATTTTTATCAATAAAAAAATATTTGCTCAGGTTTTTTAATTTTTTAAAAATGAGGTTTTTATGACGCCCTTTAGTGTTTAATGTTTTTTAATAAGGCAATTACTTTAGCTTGCCTTGTTTTTATTTAAATATGCATTTAATGTGGTTTCTAAAGCATCTATTAGGATTTTTTGATCTGCAATAATTTTAGTTAATTTTCTTAATTCTAACTCATTTTTTGGTAAAATATCATTAATTTTAGATTGGTTATTATTTTGATCTAAATAAACAAAGTATTTTCCATCTTTAATTTGGTGCTTTATTTTGCCATTTTTTATTTTTCTTCTAAGAGTTATTTCTGAAACAGATAGTATTTGTGCTGCTTCATTGAGTTTAACCCAGTTACCAGGCATTACTTCGGTTTTTTTTTGTTTAATAAGTTTTTTGATCATAAATGTTACTCAATAAATTTTATTACATCTTCTATAGAATACGGTTTTTGAAAGCAGGTAAAGTTTTTGTGACTTTGTTTGTATTTTTCTATTCTTGAATCTGCAGTATCGTCTCCAGTTGCAAGGATAAATTTACCATTAAATTTTTTAATTGTCTCTGATTCAAAAAAATCTATGCCATTTTCTCCATCAAGTAAAAATAAATCGCATATAATACATTTGATATCAGAATTATTGTTTAAAATTTCTTTTGCTTTTGTTAAATTTAAGGAGATTTCGGTTTGAAACCCTTTTCTTATAAATCGTTTGCTTGTCATCTCTAACAAATCAGAATCATCGTCTATTAGCAATAACTTCATATAATGTACCTTATTATTAGAGAATCTCCTTAAATCTTAAAATAAGTTTGCAGATTTTGGTAGTTTTTTTATTAAAATATTTTTAACAGGTATTGTGATGACACTTTTTATAAATTATAAAAATTTATTCTTAAAGGTTAAAGTAGTTGATTTTTTCTTACTAATTTAACCTTTAAGAATAATTAAAGTTACATTGATTATTGTATTTAAAATTAATTACTTGTACTTGCCATAAATATTTTTAACTTCGCCGCTTTTGCGCATGGAGTCTAGTATGCTATTTAAGTTTTTAATTGTTGCATCATCAGTATCTTTATTAAACGCCGCATGAAGCTCGGTTTTTTTAATGGTATAAAGTGGCACTATTTCACCAATTTTTTCTGCTTTGGCAATCCAAGGGCCAATTTGTGAATCAGAAGCCCAAAGGTCAATTTTACCGGCATCAAGCTTTAACGCATTTTGTCTATCGTTGTTTGCAAGCTGTAAATTTTTATCAACGGTAAAGCCTTCTTTAATTAAAAACTCTGCTTTTGCATCACCATTGTATCCACCAACTACATATTTCTTAGCATCGTTTACACTTGTAATTTTAATTTTAGTGCCTTTTTTAGCATAAAAAACCCAGCTATTTTCTACTAAAGGCCCAACCCACTTAAATAAAGCTTCGCGTTCTGCTGTTCTTGTGGTTGAGTATACGGCCGTATTTTTTTCTTCGAGCCCCATTTTGTATGCTCTTGCCCATGGGTACATCGAAATTGTGTAGCTAATTTTTGCTTTATCTAACAAAGATCTCATGATGTCAGTAGATAATCCTGTAATTTTGCCACCTTCTTCCATATTAAAAGGAGGGTTGTCTTCGGTTGTTAGAGTTATTTTTTGTTGCGCTAACGCAACAACAGAGGATGCGAGAACTTTTGCTATAACCAGATACTTAACTGTTTTTTTAAGTAACATACTTAGGAGCTCCTTTTAAAAAGTAGGATAAAAAAACATTGTCATGAACCATTATGATCGTAAATTTTTTTAAAATCATTAGTTCATCAAAAAAATGACACTTGGTAATTATTTAAATAAAATTTACTTTTTACCAAGGATGATAGAATTGATGGCATTCATAATCATTTTAAATTGGCTGCTTTGGCCATCGAGATTTTTAGCAAGTAGCAAAGATTTTTCGGTGGCAGAGTGTGTGACTTTGTTTGAGTTATTGAGAAAGTTTGTGGAGTCTAACACTTCTTTAATGGAGTCGTTTTGTTTATCGGCTGCCTTTTGAATATTTGTGGTATTTTCAAAAATATTGGTGACACCCGAGGCGATTTGTTGAAATGAGGCAGATACCTTTTCAGAGTCTTTTAACACGCGTTGCACACTATTGTTCATTTCGTTAATCACCAATTCAGAGACTTTAATGCTTTCACCAATAAGGTTTTCAATATCTTTTGCAGCGTCTCCGCTCACTTTAGCAAGGTTACCCACCTCTTCTGCCACCACCGAGAATCCTTTGCCAAATTCGCCGGCTCTAGCGGCTTCAATCGAGGCATTGAGGGACAGAAGTTCTGTTTTAGAAACAATTTCATTAATAACGCCTGCTTTTTGGGAGATGTTTTTAATAATAGCAGAAATTTTTTCGAGGTTTTTGCTAGATTTTTTAATAGCCTCAATAGAAATCATCATGGCATCAATGGTATTGTTACCTTCTTTAGTTTTATCATTAAGAACGCCCACAACAGAGGTACATTCTGCTGCATTTTTTCGGGTTTCTTCGACCACCAATTCCATGTTTTGAATTTGTTCTAACGTTTTTTCAATCGCAGAGGTTTGTTTTTTAATAGAATCAGACAGATCAACAGAGGCTTTATTGAGATTGTTACTGGTACTTAAAATTTTGTTAGAGCCAACTCCAATATCAGAACCGAGTTTTTCAAGCGGCTTAGAGATCGTTCTTTTGATAATAAAGTAAGAGCTAACACCAGCAACAAACAAACTAATTAACAAACTTAAAATAGAACTTACTATCATGTAATAAGTCCGAATACTTAAGTTTTTTGTTGTGGTTTCTACCACGAGTAGACCATTTAAATTGGTACTTTTGCTGTCTAAAATTGAAAAAGTATAGATTCTCGAAGCATTAAAACTTGTTTGTACATTTATTTCTTTAAATTTGTTTAAATCTTGTTCTTTTGTGTAATTTTCTAAAGTGTAATTTGCGCCATCAAGCTCTGGAAGACTTTGATCACTTTTACGCTCTATCCCGGCAAAAAATTTGCCTTTATCATTAAAAACAACAACCTTTTCAATTGATTCATTAATAAACAAACCTTTAGCTGAAAAGGTTGCTCCCGATTTTTCTAAATTATAAAGACTTAAAGAAAGACCTGGCGATAAAATTTTCATCGAATTTTTTATTGATTTGTCAAACTCTTCGCGAAATTGATTGCTGGTTTGAAATATTTGATAAACAAAATGAATTCCTATGGTTAAAGCAAAAATAGGCAAAATAACAATTAATATTTTACTGTTTAATGCTCTATTGGTAAGAATCATTAATAAAATCTCCTCTGATTATTAGTATCGGTATATTTATTTAAAAAATAAGAAAATTATTTGATTATTTTTATTTTTATAAAATTTTTTAAAACATTAAATATCTTAAAATTTTTCAAATATTATAATAATAAATTGTGTAATTATTTTTTACCAAGGATAATAGAGTTGATAGCATTCATAATCATTTTAAATTGGCTGCTTTGGCCATCGAGATTTTTAGCAAGTAGCAAAGATTTTTCGGTGGCAGAGTGTGTGACTTTGTTTGAGTTATTGAGAAAGTTTGTGGAGTCTAACACTTCTTTAATGGAATCGTTTTGTTTATCCGTTGCTTTTTGGATGTTCATAGTATTGTCAAAAATATTGGTAACTCCTGATGCAATTTGTTGAAATGAGGCAGATACCTTTTCAGAGTCTTTTAACACGCGTTGCACACTATTGTTCATTTCGTTAATCACCAATTCAGAGACTTTAATGCTTTCACCAATAAGGTTTTCAATATCTTTTGCAGCGTCTCCGCTCACTTTAGCAAGGTTACCCACCTCTTCTGCTACCACTGAGAAGCCTTTGCCAAATTCGCCGGCTCTAGCGGCTTCAATCGAGGCATTGAGGGACAGAAGTTCTGTTTTAGAAACAATTTCATTGATAACACCTGCTTTTTGGGAGATGTT
Organism: Spirobacillus cienkowskii; assembly: GCF_037081835.1. GTDB lineage: Bacteria > Bdellovibrionota_B > Oligoflexia > Silvanigrellales > Silvanigrellaceae > Silvanigrella > Silvanigrella cienkowskii. The sequence goes on from NZ_CP146516.1 coordinate 162,277, forward strand.
TTTAATAATAGCAGAAATTTTTTCGAGGTTTTTGCTAGATTTTTTAATCGCCTCAATAGAAATCATCATTGCATCAATGGTATTGTTACCTTCTTTAGTTTTATCATTAAGAACGCCCACAACAGAGGTACATTCTGCTGCATTTTTTCGGGTTTCTTCGACCACCAATTCCATGTTTTGAATTTGTTCTAACGTTTTTTCAATCGCAGAGGTTTGTTTTTTAATAGAATCAGATAGATCAACAGAGGCTTTATTGAGATTGTTACTGGTACTTAAAATTTCGTTAGACCCAACTCCAATATCAGAACCGAGTTTTTCAAGCGGCTTAGAGATCGTTCTTTTGATAATAAAGTAAGAGCTAACACCAGCAACAAACAAACTAATTAACAAACTTAAAATAGAACTTACTATCATGTAATAAGTCCGAATACTTAAGTTTTTTGTTGTGGTTTCTACCACGAGTAAACCATCAATTCTTGTAGACTTGGTATCTACTATTGATGAAATATAAACGCGGGTCGTGTTATCTTTAAGAATAACCTCAATATCATTAAATTTACTAAGATTTTGCTCTTTTGTATAAACTTCTAAATTTTGATTAGCGCCTTCAAGATCTACAAGACTTTGATCACTTTTGCGCTCAACCCCACTAAAAAATTTTCCTTTATCAGAAAACACTAAAACTTTTTCAATAGAATCGTTAGTAAACAATCCCTTTGAAGAAGAAGTCACACCAGCTTTATCCAAATTAAAAATGTTTAAAGAAAGTGCGGGGGATAAAATTTTTAAAGAATTTTTTATGGATTTATCAAATTCTTCTTGAAATTGATTGCTAGTTTGAAAAATTTGAAAAACAAAGTGAATTCCTATGGTTAAAGCAAAAATAGGTAAAATAACAATTAATATTTTGCTGTTTAATGCTTTGTTTTCAATAAGCATGTTTTAATATTCACTCCTTTGTGCTTTTAAGCAATCGTCTGTTTACTTAAAAAATTAAGTCCTATTTAAAAAATAATACAATAAAATTATTAATGTTTCTTTATTTTTAAGAAAAGTTATGCTATACTGATTTTTGAATTTTACAAATTTTAGTTTAAAATAGTTATGTATTAATTAGATAATATCAAGTTTTTTATAAAAATTTAAATTATATAAAGTTTAAAAGATCTAGGTAAAATTTTATTAATATTAATTTTTATAAAATATAAAAATAGTCATATAAAAATTAAACATTAGGAAGTTACAATGGTACAGAGTATTCCATTATCTCCATTTCAGAGCGTGTTTTACTTTGAATGGAAATTAAATCCTCAAAGAACAGATTATCACATGGTGATCGATCAAACTATTGAAGGAGAAATTAATTACAAAAAACTTAATAATTGTTTAAAAAAAATGATAAAAGATATTTTTATTTTTAATGCACATGTTTTTGAGATAAATGAAAAATTTTACTGGAAAAAAAATAATGAAGTATTAGATTTAGAATATTTTGATAAAAATATTAACAGTGAAATTAAAATTTTTTTGCAAAGAGAATTTGACTTAGAAAGTGGTCCATTGTATAGATATGGATTATTTAAAATTGATGAAAATAAGTATAGACTAATTTATATTTTACATCATGCAATTATTGATGGTGCATCTGCAGAGCAATTTTATACTGAAGTTTCGAAATATTATAATTTAAATAATTACCGATATCCAATTTCTATTGATGATCAAAAAAATAAAATAATAGAATTTTCTTTAAAATTAGAAAATGAAATTAAAAAATACTATAACATATGTTATGATTTTTGGATGAGTAAAATAGAAAATTATGACGTATTAAACACAGAATTTCTAATAGAAAATATTGATTTTAATAAAAATGATAGAGTAGAATTAACAAATCAAAAAATTTTTGGAATTAATGAAATCTATTTTTCTATTACAGGAGAATATTTTGACAAATTGTCTGCGATAAGAAAAAAATTTGCAATTACAAATTATCTGTTTTCAAAAATTGTGTATGCCATTACTTTGTATAAATATACAAATCAAAATAATTTTATAATTGCATATCCAATTTCTATTAAAGAGGGAATTGAATTATTTTATGGAGCTAACGTAAATATAAATTTTATTCCATTTAATATTAATGGTGAAAAAACTATTAAAGAATTGATTTTAGAAACAAAGATTTTTTTAAAATCACTAAAAAACGAAGAATATAGATTAAACTATTTTCCAATGTATAACGTATTTTCAAAAAAGAGTAATAAATTTAGTTCTATTGGTTTTTCAAGCGCGTTTTTGCAGCAAACATCATTTAATTTTAATAATTTAAATGTGCAGCCAACAAAAAATTCAAATATTGCACTTACCCATGATTTTGCCTTTGAAGTTCAGCAATTTTCTAATGAAATTAAATTTAGAATTAATTATAAAAATAAAAAAATTTCTAAACAATTAATAGAAAATTTATGTAAAAATTATAAAAATATTTTTAATCAAATAATTGATTTTATGTTTAATAAAAGAGATGAATTATGTAAGTTAAAAATAAACCAGTTGCATCTATTGGATAAATTTGAAGAAAAAAAAGTAATTTATGATTGGAATAAAAAATATGAAAAAAAATTTAAATATAAAAAACCTATAGAATATTTAGAAAATCATGCAGTTAAATTTCCAAAAAATAATGCATTGCATTTTAATGGTAAAAATATGAGCTACTCTGAACTTAATAATAAGGCAAATATTTTATCCAATTATCTAATTGATAAATTTAATGTTCATAAAGGTGATTATGTTGGATTGCTAATGGAGAGAAGTGAGCATTTAATAATTGCGATTTTATCTGTATTAAAATCTGGAGCGGTTTATGTACCAATTGATCCAGAATATCCATTTGATAGAATAAAATTTATTATTGATGATACAAAATTAAATATACTATTAATGAATAATAATATAAGAATAACAAAAAAAAATAAAAATAAAATTAACTTTAATTTGCTAAATATTTTAATTTTTAATGATGAATTTTTAGATAAAAATAATATAAATAAATATAGAAATAATCCTAATATTAATGCTGGAAAAAAAGATATTTCATATTTAATTTATACGTCAGGAACAACTGGGAAGCCAAAAGGAGTTTTAATTAAAAATGAAAGTGTATCAAATTTAATTGAATTTCAAAAAAATAATTTAAAAAATGAATTTTTTAATAAAAAAATAAAAGTCTTATTTTTTTCGAGTTTTGTATTTGATGCTCATGTTTGGGAATTGATCAGTGGACTGTTATTGGGAAATCAATTGTACCTTGTCGATGAAGAAACTCGACAAGATTATAATTTATTAGCTAAATTTATTGATGATAATGGCATAAATTTAGCTGTACTTCCACCGGTTATACTCAATAAAGAAAGGCCATTAAACTTAGATGTTTTGTTTTTTGCAGGTGATAAAACAAATAGCTTAATAGTTAAAGAGTATTTAAAGGAAAATAAAGTTATTTATAATGCATATGGGCCAACAGAAAATACTGTTATGTGTTTTATGCATAAGTATACTAATTTTTTAGAAGCTAACTGTATTGGTAGCTTGGTGTATAATCATAAGGCATATATTTTAGATGATAGCTTGCAACCATTACCAGATGGAGCAATAGGAGAGTTGTATCTTACAGGCGTTGGACTCTGTGCTGGTTATTTAAATAGAGACAGTTTAAACCAAGTAAAATTTCTTAAAAATCCATTTCAGAATCAAAATGAAATTAAACATAATATAAATTCTAAAATTTATAAAACGGGAGATTTGGTTAGAAGATTATCAAATGGAAAAATTGAATACATTGGGAGAAACGATTTTCAAGTTAAAATTAGTGGAGTTAGAATAGAACTAGAAGAAATTGAAAATACAATTTTAAGTATAAAAGGAATAAAAAAAGTTTATATACTTGCTAAAGAATTAGATACATCAAGTTTAAATTACAATAAAACAATTATTTGCTATTATGTATCTGATAAATCTATTAAAGATAACCAAATAATAGAATATTTACAAAAAGTATTACCACATTTTATGATTCCAAAATTTTATATAAACTTAGATAAATTTCCATTAAATAATAATGGAAAAATAGATATTAAATTACTGCCTAATCCAGAAATTAAAGAAAGTTTAAATATTGTTACACCCAGAAATAGTATAGAACAAAAATTATGCTCTATTTGGGCTGAAATTTTGGGATTAAATATAAGTTTTATTGGAATCCATTCTGATTTTTTTAGTTTGGGCGGAGATAGCATTAAAGCAATTCAAGCAGTAAGCAGAATTAGAAGTAGTTATAAATTAACATTAAATGTTAAAGACATTCTTAAATTAAAAACTATAGAAAATATTTCAAAATATATTGAATTGCTATTAAACAAACAATCTAGTTTAAATTATTTGTCTAATATAGAAGCTGCATCTGGTGAATATCCGTTATTGCCAATTCAGAAATGGTTTTTTGCTAATAACTTTGCTAATTTTGAACATTGGAATCATTATTTTTTAATCAAAACAAGTATACTTGATCTAGAAAATTTAAAACAGTCTATTAATAAGTTAATTAATATTCACGATACTTTTAAAATAAGTTTTAAAAAAAATAACAATAATTGGATTCAGGTTTATAAAGACAAAAAAATTGATACTGACTTAAAAATATTAAATATTAAAGATTTAATTAGCTGTGACGAATCTATAGATTTTAATAATGAGCTATTAAATGTTTTAAAAGATTGGCAAAATAGTTTTAACTTAGAGCATGGGCCACTTTATTCTTTTGGATATATTTATGGGTTTAATAATAATACAGCTAGAATATTTGTTGCAGTTCATCATTTATTAATAGATACTATTAGTTGGAAAATAATACAAAACGATTTGTTTAATTTATATTATAATAATGAATTATTATTAAAAAGAACGAGTTATTTAAAATGGGCAGAAAAAATTAAAAATTATTCATCAGAAAATTTTAACGAAAAAAAATATTGGGATGATGTGTTAAATAATTTTAAATTAATAAATAATTATTTAATGAGTTATTTATTAATAAATAAAAGTAAAGATATAAATTATTGTACTGTTGAATTTGAATTATCTGAAACACGTTTAATTCTCGATAAAGTAAATCCTATTTTTAATACTACAGTTCAAGATCTTTTAATTTCGGTAATGGTTTCTGCCTTGTATAATATTACACATTCTAAAGAGCATTATATTATGATGGAGGGAAATGGACGTAACGAAGTAGATTCTACTTTTGACATACTTGATACAATTGGTTGGTTTTCTAACATGTTTCCTGTAAAATTAGAAGTCAAAAAAACTTTTGCAGAGCAAATTTGTTATGTAAAAGATTATTTTAAAAAAGTGCCCAATAATGGTATTGGATATGGTGCATTTTATTCTTATTCTAGTAAATTGTCCCCTAAAATATTATTTAATTATTTTGGTATTATTGAGCAAAATAAAGAAATTTTTAATAGTCAAGATAACAAATGGAGTCTTGTTCAAGAGAATAGTGGTCGCTCATTTTATTCGTCTAAATTTAAAGATTTTTATATATGTTGCAATTCATTAATATTTAATCAAAAATTATATGTTTATTTTGAAGGTCAAATTATAAAAAATTCTTTAAATAATTTTGGTGTGTTATTTAAAAAATATTTAATTGACTCTATTAATGAAATTGCAAAATATGATAGAAAATATTTAACTTTAAGCGATGTTGATTTTTTTATATCGCAAAATTATTTAAATAACATACAATTTAAAAATGAAATTGATTATATATTACCAACAACTTATTTGCAAAGTGGGTTGATTTATCATTCGCTCAATAAACAATATGATGATTGTGCATATTTTAATCAAATTTCGTTTAATTATGAAGGAAATTTAAATTTAGAACAACTAAAAATTGCATGGGAAAATACTGCTAAAAAACATGAAATTTTTAGATTAAGATTTGCGTGGGACGAAGAAATTATTCAAATTATCGATAAGAATACAAAACTAGATTGGCGCTATATTGATATCAGCAAGAAAAATATACTACAAAAAAATCAATTTATAAAAAATTATAAAACCAAAGATCGTTTAGAATATTTTAATTTAAAAAATGGAAAATTAATTAGAATTTGTATTATTAAACAATATAAAAATTTGTACACTTGTTTATTTAGTGCGCATCATTCTGCAATAGATGGATGGAGTATTGCTATTTTATTGAGTGAGGTGCACGATTTATACAATAAATGCGAGAAAATAATAAAAAATAAATATGATACAGTATATAGCGATACATTTAAGCTTATTAGTAAAGAAATGGATAAAAATATTGATTATTGGAATAATTGCATTAAAACTATGGAGAATAATCTTGATTTATCGTGCTTATTTTGTAATAGTGCAAAAAATAATAAATTATATTTTGCTAATTATAGACATATTAGAACACAAAAAGAAAAAATTTTAAATATTGATAACTCTAATTTTGATAATATTAAATCTTTATCTGTAAGATATTCCGTGACAATTAATGCGATTGTTTTTTTTGCTTTTTGTAAACTTTTAAGTGTATATGGAAATGCAGAAAAAATGGTTATAGGAACTACTGTGTCAGGAAGAAACTTGCCTATTTTTGGAGTAGAAAATGTAGTTGGTCTACTGATTAATACACTTCCTTTTTATGTAAATTTTGCAAAAAAAAGTAATACTAAAATTATCGAAATAATTAAATTATTACAAGATAAAATTAATGAAATGAATGAAAAAAGTCATGCTGATTTTTTTAAAATTTATAATGGAGAAAATAGATTATTTGATGTTATTTTTGTTTATGAAAATTATCCAATGCAATTTAGTAACAAAATAGATGAATCTTTATCTATATGTTATGATGAAGTTTATGAGACATTAGATTATCCTTTATCTGCTATAGTTTATAAATTAGAAAATGGAATACAGATTAAAATTAAGTATGCAGGTGAGCTATTTGAAGATCTAATCATAGATGAGATGTTGGAATATTTTGTAGGAGTTTTGAATAAAGTAGTTATTTACCCCGAAGAAGTGTTTAAAAAAGTTTCATTTATCAATACTCAGCAAGAAAATTTGGTGAGAAATTTAAATATTTCTACTGATATTGATTTTACTAAGTGCAGCAGTATTATAGATTTATTTGAGAACTGTGTTATAAATTATATTAATAATAATGCTTTAATTTTTAAAGATAAAATAATAAATTATTTTGAATTAAATTGTAAATCCAATCAGCTTGCAAATTATATCAAAATTAATTTTAATATTTCTAAAAGTCATTTTATTGCTATTATTCAAAATAGAAGTGATTTAATGATAATATCTATTTTAGCAATATTAAAGCTTGGTAAAGCATATTTACCAATAAATCCAAATACGCCAAAAGATCGTATTGATTATATATTAAAGGATGCTGATCCTATTATAGTTTTAATTGATTCTTATAATATTAAAGAATTTAATAATTGTTATAATAATTTTGTAAATGTGAATAATGTTATAGATAAAATTTCTGAGTATTCTTCAGAAAATATTAGCACCAGTGTAGCAATAAATGATTTGGCATATTTACTTTATACTTCTGGAACTACAGGCGTACCTAAAGGTGTTGCAATGCCTCATGAAAGTTGCCTTTTAAGAATTAATAAAATGGCTTCTATTAATAAAATGTCATCAAAAGATGTTTATCTTTTTAAAACAAATTATATTTTTGATGTTTCTTTTTCCGATATTTTTACAACGCTAACTTCTGGAGCCTCTTTGGTTGTTACAGAAAACCATTTTGATATTTCCGAAATTGAATTTTTGATAAAAAAACATTTGGTAAATATTTGTCATTTTGTACCATCTCAATTTAAGGTTTTTGCGGAGTTGGTTAATTTATTTGATTTAAAGTCAATTAATAGAATAGTTTTAAGTGGTGAGCCATTAGATATAAGATTAATTAATAAATATTTGGATAGTATTAGATTTATAAATTATTATGGTCCAACCGAAACAGGAGAGGTTACATATAAAGAATTTTTAATAAATAATTTTAATCATGATTTATATTTTGGGCGTATATTTATTGGCAAATTATTTGGATATTTAAAAGCTTATGTTTTGGATAAAAATTTACATTTATTGCCGATTAATACAGTTGGTGAATTGTGTATTTCTGGTTCAAGTTTAGCAAATTATTATTGGAAAAATGAAGATTTTACTAAACAATGTTTTATTGACAATCCATTTATTCCTATACAAAATGATGGTAAATATTTATTTCGTAAGATGTACAAAACAGGGGATCTTGTAAGATGGTTGCCAAATGGTGAATTAGAATATTTTGGTAGAATTGATTTTCAAGTAAAGTTAAATGGATTTAGAGTAGAGTTGCAAGAGATAGAAAATGTAATAAGTTCTTACTCTGGAATAAAAAACTCAGTTGTGATACTTTCTGAAAATAATAAATTTTTGGTTGCATATTATTTATCTGATTTATTGATTGATCACAATTTTTTACGGAATTATGTTCAAGCAAAACTTCCTACATATATGATGCCACAGTATTTTTTGCAAATTGATGCACTGCCTTTAACAGCAAACGGCAAACTAGATGTCGCTGCTTTACCAAAAATTGATAAACATAATACTGTTAAATTTGAACTTCCAAGTAATGATATTGAAATTAAATTATTAGATTATTGGAGTGAGATATTAAATATTTCTAAAAGTAAAATTAGTATAAATTCTAGCTTTTTTGATTTGGGAGGAAATAGTTTATTTGCAATTAAGCTTTTAAATAAAATTAATAATAATTTAAGTTTTGATATTAAGCTTTCAGATATTTTTGTGAGTAAAAATATTAAAAATATTGCATTAAAAATTACGCATCAATCAAAAAATTACACACCAATTGTAGAATTAAACAAAAAATCTTCAAATCCTATCATGTTTATGGTGCATCCCGCACGCTCTGGCTGTGAAGTTTATGCGAAATTAGCAGAACATTTGCAAGATCATTTTTATTGTTTAGGAGTGGATTCTTATAATCTTAATAATGATGATAAAATTACAAGTTTAAATCATCTTTCTGATTATTATCTTAAACATATAGAAACATATATGCTAAAATGTAAGCAGCAAAATTATTATTTTTTGGGATGGTCGTTGGGTGGTTTTATTTGTCTTGAGATTGCATCGCTTTTAGAAATTAAGGGGCATAGAAATATAAATTTATTTTTACTTGATTCATTTTATTTTGACGATTATATGAATAAAAATAAAATGAATCTCGAAACATTTTTAAAATATGGTAAACAGGATTTTAATTTTTTAGGATTTGATAATAGTTATATTGATAAAATTTGTACCATATATGATATTGAAGATGGGTTTTTATCGCAGAAAATTTCTTGTAAGCTGAAATTTTCTAATGTTACTTTATTAAAGGCTTTAAAATTTAGGAAAAGTGGTAATTTAAAAAATGTAAATAATTATTTAAATTATTCTATTCTTTTAAAAGAATAATAATATTTCTAATTTATTAGATGATGTGAGTAAATTAAAAATTATTGATGTTCCTTCTGCGACGCATTTAAGTATTATAAATGAATTTGATACAATTAAAACAGCAATAATTAATAGTATTTAAAAATTTTAATTATTTTTGATTTTTATTTTTAAATATTTATAATTTAATTATCATATTGCAAGAAATTTAGTGACGGAGTATTGTTTACCGATCTTCCAAATTGCCGTTTTGTTTGTAACACAAAAAGAGGACATTAAATATGAGTTTAAAAGAAGAAGCTTTGCACTATCATCGTAAAGGGCGTAAAGGAAAAATTGAAACAGGTATAACCAAAGAGTGTAAAAATCAAAAAGATATTACCTTAGCATATTCTCCTGGCGTTGCTGAACCTTGCAAAGAAATCGCAAGAGATCCTTCTTTGGTTTATGAGTACACCGCTAAAGGTAATTTAGTCGCGGTTGTTACAAATGGAACGGCGGTATTGGGTCTTGGAGCGATTGGTCCATTAGCAGGAAAACCTGTTATGGAAGGTAAAGCAGTGCTTTTTAAAATGTTTGCAGATATTGATTGTTACGATATTGAATTGAATGCTAAAACTCCAGAAGAAATAATTAGTGCATGTAAAATGTTAGAACCGACTTTTGGTGGCATTAATTTAGAAGACATTAAAGCGCCTGAATGTTTTGAAGTCGAAGAACGATTGCGAGAAGAGTTAGATATTCCTGTTTTTCATGATGATCAGCATGGTACGGCAATTGTAAGCGGTGCGGCTTTATTAAATGCATGCGAAATTACAAAACGCAAAATTTCTGATGTGAAATGTGTTGTGAATGGTGCAGGTGCTGCAGCTATTGCTTGTGCGCAAATGTATATAAACTTAGGGCTCAAAAAGGAAAATTTAATTTTATGCGATTCTAAGGGTGTTGTTTATAAAGGCCGCACAGAAGGAATGAATAAATATAAGGCTCGCTTTGAAAACGACACTAAAAAAAGAACTCTTGCCGAAGCAATCAAAGGGGTCGATTTTTTTTGTGGTTTAAGTGTTGCAGGGGCTGTTACTAAAGAAATGGTTAAGTCCATGGCTAAAGACCCTATTATATTTGCTATGGCAAATCCTGACCCAGAAATTTCTCCGGCTGATATTAAGTCAGTGCGAAGTGATGCAATAATTGCCACAGGAAGATCAGATTATCCCAATCAAGTGAACAATGTTCTTGGTTACCCTTATATCTTTAGAGGAGCCATGGACGTTTTATCAACTCGTATCAACGAAGATATGAAAATGGCGGCTGTGCATGCCATAGCGGCTTTAGCAAAAGAAGATATTCCAGAGAGTGTCACGAAGTCTTATGCAAGCAGTACATTGCAAGGTTTTGGCAGAGAATACTTAATTCCTAAACCTTTTGATCCAAGGCTTTTATTGCGTGTGGCGCCCGCTGTGGCAAAAGCTGCGCTTGCAACAAAAGTGGCAAGAAAAAACATCGATATTGAGCATTATGTTGATTTGTTGGAGTCTCGTTTGGGTGTCCTGCAATCAGTAACTCGAAAAATTAAAAGAAGTGTTGTTGTGGCAAATAGAACAAGCGGCAAAAAACTAAGAGTGGTGTTGCCAGAAGGTGCTAGCCTAAAAATTTTAAAAGCTGCAGAAATTGTTTGTGCCGAAGAAATTTGTGAGCCAATTTTAATTGGTGATATTCAAAAAATTAGAAGTTTAATTCAAGATGCAAAGTTAGATAAACTTTTAACTCAGGTTGAAATTATTGACCCATCAGAAGATAAAAGATCAGAAAAATATGCTTCATTGTTGTTAGAAAAAAGAGCGCGAAAAGGTGTGACACGTATGGGTGCATATGAACTTGTTACGGGTGATCATCATTACTTTGCAACAATGATGGTTGAAACAGGTGATGCCGATGCGTTTTGTTCTGGAGTGCATCATAATTATGGAGATGCAATAAGACCTGCCTTACAAATAATTGGTACCCAAACAGATAAAGTTCTTGCTGGTATTTATATGTTGCTGTGGAAAGAAAGAAGCATATTTGTTGCTGATACAACAGTGAATATTAACTCCAATGCAGAACAATTGGCGCAAATCGCAATTCAAACGCATGACATGGCTAAAATATATTTAAGTGAGCAGCCAAGAGTGGCTATGCTAAGTTTTAGTAATTTTGGCAGTACCAAGCATCCAGAGTCTGATAAAGTGTGTAAGGCTACAGGTATTGTAAAAAAACTGCGCCCAGACATAGAAATTGATGGAGAAATGCAAGCCGATTTTGCGCTTTCATCAGAATTATTAGAACATTCTTATGGTTTTTCAACTCTTAAAGGTCCTGCAAATGTTTTGATATTTCCTGATTTGACGTCAGGAAATATTGCTTACAAGCTTTTAGGAAAATTAGGAGGTGCAACATCAATAGGTCCAATTCTGACTGGAATGAAAAAACCTGTTAATGTTTTAGCGCGAAATTCGGACATCGATGAAATTGTTAATTTAATTACATTTACAGTTCATAGGGTACAAAATGGAATGTAATTAAGGCAAATGTTCTCTTGTTAAATTTCGGTAAGAATTTTGCAGTGGCACAACGTTATCTTCAATGCGAATACCTCCATAAGGAGTGAGTTTTTCAATTATATCCCAATTTATTTTGTTAGCATGTTTATTATTTTGTTTAAATTGGTTAAGCAATGATTGAATAAAGTAGATGCCTGGTTCTATTGTAACAATCACCGAGTTTTCTAAGGTTCCAACAAACCTTAAAGAGCGATATAAAACATTTGGGGGGTTTTCTGGTGCAAAATTGCCGCTTTCATTTAGCTGTTTTCCGCCAATATCGTGTACTTGTACACCCAACATATGTCCAAGGCCATGTGGCATAAAAACTTTTGTAATTCCTTCTTTTAGTGCGAGTTCATAATCTCCAGCAATTTTTAGAATTCCTACTTTTTCTAGTGCTCTAGCTAATTTAATGTGACATTGTTCGTGTAAAGAAGGGAAATAAAGCCCCGACTTTACTTCATGACAGAGCTCTTGTTGTATTTTTTCTGTTTCAGCAAGTAATTCTAGAAATAATGGATCACACTGATTTGTTGCATAGGTTCTTGTAATATCTGAGCCATAATGAAAAAATTTTGCTCCGCTATCAATTAAAAGGACTTGGCCGTTGCGGTTTTTATTTCGCCCATGATAATGCAGTATGGCGCCATTTTGATTGAGCGCAACGATGCCAGTGTAAGGCAATTCGTGATCGGTGCATTCTATTGCATTGAGATAGGCCATATGAATTTCGTATTCAGAGGCTCCGCTTAAAAAAGCAACTTTTGCAGCATTGTGTCCTTTTGCGGCAATTTTATTGGCCTCTGAGAGGCAAAATATTTCAAAATTAGATTTAAAACGCCTGTACCAGTTAAGGCGCGCTTCAACAAGCTCGCAATTGAGCTTGATGTTTTTTGTCGCAGCGAATTTGGTATCGTTACCAATAAATACGCTATAAGACAGATCTCCAAGAGATTCCCAAATTTTATCAATAGTTGTCACTTCTCTAATTTCAAACTCTGAAGTCCAAAACGAGTTTTCGAGTTTGGTATGGAAATGCCAATAGTCATCAGGAGAATAATAGACAAGAATAGGTTTTTTTCCTGATTCATATTTAATAACGTGATAGGGCCCATTTGCAGGACACCAGTGTGCAAAATGTGGGTTAACTCTAAACGGAGCTTCGGAGTCGTCAGAAAAATACGTAAAAGGTTCTCCAGCGCCTAAAAGAAGTGACTTGTAATTTTGTGCTTGTAAGATTTTGTCTGCATCGACCATTCTCTTTTGAAGATGTTCTTTAAAAAGTGTATCTAAATTAATCATATAATGTGCTCCATAATTTTGATATACCACGAAATATTTAACCTCTATTTTAGCCTAATGTGAAGAGATTTTTTATTTTTTTGTAATATGAATAGAAATTTATCTTTTGTTCTGGTAATTTCGGGTAAAATTTTTAAATTTTAATGATTGAGAGCTGTTTTTGGCTTTTTGTATTTTATTGAGAATATTTGCAATTATATTGAATGTTGTGATACTAATTGGACTGAATTTTTATAAACCTTTTTTGGTTTTAATATTTTAAACTTTTATTTAAGATTAAAAAGATGTTGGTATAGAACATGTTAGATTATGAACAATATGGAAATAGAAAATTTATTTTATCTTCGCTTTATAATTATGAAACTCAGATTGTAAATGGATTATTTAAAAATTATGAATTTGAAAATTTAAATAATATTAAAGAGTTTGATAGTTTTATAAAAAAGAATCCTAATTGTTTTGATAGAACATGTTTAAAAGGCCATCTAACAGGATCAGCTTTTATTATTAATTCAAAAATAAATAAAGTTTTGTTTACTTATCATGCAAAACTAAAAAAGTGGTTGCAATTGGGAGGGCATTGTGATGGAGATTTTTTGGTTCATAATGTCGCAATTAAAGAAGCAAAAGAAGAATCGGGTTTAGAAAATTTTTATTACTTAGATTTATTTAATTTTCCAAAATTTTATTCTGATGCAACATTAAATAAAATACACCCTATCCCTTTTGATATTGATATTCATTTTATACCAGCTAGAAAAAATGAGCCTAGTCATTTTCATTATGATGTCTGCTATCTTTTGACAGCTGATGAACAGAGTCATGTTACAATAAGTGACGAATCAATTGACTTAAAGTGGATCTCATTTTCTGAAATACATTATTATACAAAAGAAGTAAGTATTTCTAGGCAATTACAAAAAATTAAAACATTAATTAATTTTTAAAGGATGATATTAAATGAAAGCTGTTGCTCTGGATTTAGATGGTACGTTATTAAATAGTAAAAATTTAGTATCTGATTATTCTAAAAGAATTTTAAATGATATTTCTAAAATAGGAATTAAAGTTGTGCTAGCGAGTGCTAGACCTGTTCGATCTGTATTACAAATAGCAAAAGATATTGGTGGCATGGAAGACCAGTTTATAATAGCCTCCAATGGAGCATTGATTGCAAATTTTTCTGGGGAAATTTTATATAAAAAATCAATTCCTAAAAATATTATTGCTGATACCTGGGAAACAATTAGTCATTATACAAAATCTAATCCTAAAGAAGAAGTTACGGTTCATATTTATTCTGAATTTAAATGGCTAATTCCTTTTTATACTGAGAGTGCACAAACTGAAATTAAAACTATAGGTTTTTCTCCAGATATTGTAGGAAAAGAAGCCTTTAATATTGAAAGTGCAGAAAAAATTATGATTGTCGCAAAACCAGATTGTATTCAAAATATTATAAAATTTATAAAAGATAGTAAAATTAAATTAAATGCTGTTCTTTCAAAACCAGATTATCTTGAAATAAATGCAGAAAATGTAACTAAGTATTCTGGTGTTTTTGAATATGCCAAATTAAAAAATATCTCTGTAGATAATATTATGGCATTTGGCGATGGAGACAATGACGAGCTCATGCTAAAAAATTGTGGTTTTGGTATTGCTATGTCAAATGCTTCTGAGCGTGCAAAAATGGCTGCTAAACATGTTACTTTAAGTAATGATGAAGATGGTGTCGCAAGATTTTTAGAAAACCATTTTTTAAAAAAATAACTAAATAATAGAATATTAAATTACAAAATTTAATATTCTATTAGCAACATAAATGGTTTTTTTAATAGGTTTGCCTTCGAGTAAAGAACGCACATTAGCATTTTGCATTGCAGTTGCAACAGCTTCTTCTTGAGAAGCGTTAACGGCTAAACAAATTTCTCCTCTGTGTTTGCCATTTACCTGCACACCAATTTTGATTTCGTTATCTTGAGTAAGCTCAGGATTAAAGCTAGGCCACTCACTTGTGGATACAAAAGGATAATCCTTGCTTTCTGGAGATATTTTTTCTTCAACAATGCATTTGTACCAAAGTTCTTCTGCAAGGTGAGGTGCAAAGGGTGATAAAATTTTTAAAAACTGACCCAGTACTTCTTTATTTTTACATTGTGTTTCTGCAATTGAGTTTAAAAATATCATCATCTGTGCAACCGAAGTATTGAAACTTAGGTTTTCTATGTCTTCTGTTACTTTTTTAATAGTTTTATGAAGAATTTTTAAATCTTGTTGTGAAGCAGGTTCGTTATTAAGTTGACTCTTGCCATCATCAGAAAGAAAGAAACGCGTAATTCTGCTTAAAAAGCGATGCACTCCTGCAAGATTGCTGTCATCCCATTCTTTGGTTTGGGTTAAAGGCCCCATAAACATTTCGTAAACACGCAATGCATCGGCTCCATATTGTTCTACAACATCGTCAGGGTTAATTCCGTTGCCTTTAGATTTAGACATTTTTGCGCCATCTTTGCAAATCATGCCTTGGTGTACAAGTTTTTGAAATGGTTCATCAACTGGACATATGCCTGCATCATATAAAACTTTTGTCCAAAAGCGCGCATATAATAAGTGACCAACGGCGTGTTCTTGTCCGCCAATGTAAAGATCTACTGGCATCCAGTATTTGAGTTTTTCATAATCTGCAATGCAGTTTGAGTTAAACGGATCAATAAAACGTAAAAAATACCAACTGCTCGCCGCTGAACCGGGCATGGTATTTGTTTCGACAAATTCTATTTCGCCCTGCGCATTTTTTCTTTGCACCCAACTTGTAATTGCTGCGAGTGGGCTTTGGCCATCTCCTGTCGGTTCGTAGCTTGTAACTTCTGGCAGGGTTAAAGGTAACTCATGCTCCTCTAGACTTCTCACTACATTTCCAGAAGAATCTTTTAAAATAGGAATTGGCTCGCCCCAATATCTTTGACGACTAAAAACCCAATCTCTAAGTTTATATGTGGTATTTTTTTCACCAAGATTATTTTGAGCAAGATATTCTATCATTTTTTCTTTGCCTTGCTCAACGTCAAGACCGTTTAAAAATTGCGAATTTATAATTGTGCCATCATCAGTATATGCTTGATTATTGATATCAATATTCCTGTTAGGCGAAGAGATAACTTGAATGATATTTAAATTAAATTTTTTAGCAAATTCATGGTCTCTTTGATCATGCGCAGGAACAGCCATAATTGCGCCTGTTCCATAGCCTGTTAAAACATAGTCGCTAATCCAAATTTGTATAGGATTTCCTGTTAAAGGATGCACTGCAAAAGCACCAGTAAAAATACCTGATTTTTCTTTATTCAGCTCTGTGCGATCGAGGTCGCTTTTTTGCGAAGTAACTTTTTGATAATCTTTTACTGCTGAAAGTTGCTCTGCGCTAGTGATTTTAAGAACAAGTGGATGCTCTGGCGCTAAAACCAAATAGGTTGCGCCAAACAATGTGTCTGGGCGGGTTGTAAAGACTTCAATTTTTTCTTCATTAAAATGTTGAACGGCAAATTTAATTTTTGCACCCGTCGATTTTTTGATCCAATTGCGCTGAATTTCTTTGGTGGACTCAGGCCAATCAAGTTTATGTAAATCATCGAGCAAACGATCTGCGTATGATGTGATTTTTAGCATCCATTGTTTCATGGGGACGCGATAAACAGGATGCCCCCCTCTTTCGCTTTTGCCTTCAACAACTTCTTCGTTGGCAAGCACAGTTTTAAGCGCTGGGCACCAATTTACAAAGACTTCTGCCTCGTACGCCAAACCTTTTTTATAAAGCAAAGAAAATATCCATTGAGTCCAATGATAATATTTTGGATCACAGGTGGCAATTTCTCTTTCCCAATCGTAAGAAAAACCAAGGCTTTGTAATTGTTTTTTAAAGTTTTCAATTGAGTTGTAAGTTACCTTTGATGGGTGTTCACCAGTATCAATTGCATGTTGTTCTGCGGGAAGTCCAAACGCATCCCAGCCCATAGGGTGGAGAACGTTGTAGCCTTTCATGCGGTAAAAACGAGCAACGATGTCTGTGGCTGTATAACCCATAGGGTGTCCAACATGAAGCCCCGATGAACTTGGGTAAGGAAACATGTCTAAAGCATAGTATTTAGGTTTAGAGGAGTGATCGATAGTTTTAAATAGGCTGCTGTTTTTCCAGCATTTTTGCCAATGTGGTTCAATTTGCTTGTGCTGATAAGACATGGATTTCCTCAAAAAATGGAAGTTAAGATTATCCCAAATTTTTAGAATTATGGAATAATTTATTCTGAGTTGTTTGTAACAAAGTTCATCACGTTGAGAAAGTCTATTTTGTTTGAAAAAGAATTTTTAAGTGATTTAAATTAAATATTTATAGTGATTAAAGTAGGTTGAAATAAGGTTTTGCTAAATAATAAACCTCATTGTCACATATTTGTCACAAAATATTTACAAATTCTTGTCGAAGGTGTACGGTGTAAGATGCTCTTTCAAACGCCTGTAGTATTTCAGTCAATCTCCAAGGATTTTTATGAGACTCACAAAAGAAAAAATAGATTCATTTCGAAAAATTAGAGATAAATCTGGATCTCGTTTTTATGAATTTTCCACTTCGTGGTGGGGTCTTTGTTTTTTTATTTCATTAATTGGAGGTTGTGTTCTGTGGAATGCATTTATGCCACTTAACGCTCTAGTGTTTGATCCCTACCCTTTTAATGGATTGAGAACTGTGTTGGCATTGTTAGGAGCCATTCAAGCCCCTATTTTGCTTTTATATAGCAGAAAATCTACAGAATATAGAAAAAGTATTCTTGAACAAGACTTTGAATTGGAAAAGAAAATTTATAAAAAAATTGAAAATCTAGAAAAACAATTAAAAGAAAATAATGATGTGTATTTGCAAGAACTAAAAAAAATTAGCAAATTTACTAGAAGCCTAAAACACAAAAGAAAAACACATAAAGAAAGTATTAAAAATGTGTTGCCAACGGTAGAAAGTAATAAAGAATTTTTAACAACAAATACAAAAAATAGAGAGCAACTTAATTTAAGACAAAATGAAAATAACGAAAATATAACTGCTTAAGCTGTTTTGTTGTTTTTACTCAACTGGGTTTGACGAAGTCGAAATATTTGCAACAATAATTGCGCCTGCTGCAGCCATCGAAAAAGAAAAGACTGTACCTATTATTGGAATATAGCTCCAGATGCCAAGACCAACACAAGTCCAAAAATTATTGATTCCAAAAGATATTCTTTTTTTAAGAGGTAAGTTTAAAAGAAGAAGCGTTCTATCAATGTGGTTCCAGCCGAGATACCATGCTCCTGCTAAAATCACAATTGGGGCAAAAATATGCACAAAAAAAGTAATAATAAAAATACAAAAAACTATAATTGCCTTAGTTATTTCTGAAAGTATACTATCAATAAAATCCATAAGAGTTTGTTTTGGTATTTTTTTTAAGGCTGTTTTTTCAAAGCAATTTTGTGCTATAATATCGTATATTGGACTCGCAACAGCATTCACAAAGCTTGTGCCAAAGATACTATAAAAAATGATTCCTAAAAACCACATGACAATTTCAATTAAGAAAGGTTGAAACATTGGTGCTAAAAAAGTTCCATCCCATTTTACGGCAAGAGAGTTAAATAAGGGGACGAGCCATTTTCCGATAACGATATTTCGTAGGATCCAAAAATAAATAATCATGTTTACAAAGTGGGGCGTAACGCCTAAAATCAACATAGCTTTATTACGCCGGAAAAATTTGAGAGAATGCAGTGGGGATTTGAACCCTAAAATTATTTGATGCAACGGTGAGTTTAACATGTTACCTCTTTCCAAACCATAGATGTAAGTGACTTATGGAGACTTTTAATGGCATCATCCACAGAATTACAAAATAAAGCACCTTTAAGTGACACATTTCAAAAAAATGAGCCAGATGATTTAGAGTATGTTAAAGAATATGTTCATGTAATACTTCTAGCAATAGTGTTTTGTGTTTTTGTGTCGGTGATTACATATAATCCAGCAGATCCAAGCTCATTTAATATTAGTTCTGTAGCATCTCAAAATCACGCTCAAGTAACTAATACTTTTGGTTTATTTGGAGCGTCTGTTGCGGATTGGGGTTTTCAAATTTTTGGTTTAGGTTCAATTGTTTTTACAATGGTGTTTATTATTCAATTATTAAATACATTTAAAAGACCAAAACAAAAAAGTCGCTTCGCACTTCGTCTTTTTGGGTATCCTCAGTTGATTATTTGTTATTTAGGTTTGCTTTCACTTGTTACCACAGAGTTTCATTTTAGAGGCATTTACATATATACAGGCGGTGTGATTGGTCATTCAATTGCCCAGTTTTTTGTTTCTTTTGTGGGAAAGACAGGGGCATTTATCTCACTTTCTTTTGGGATGATTGCAAGTTTAACGCTTGCTTTAGGAATAAGACCAATTACTTCTGGCGCATATTTATTATCATTAATACCTTTTAAATTTGCTAAAAAAATGGCAGGCGCAATTTCTGATCAAGGCATAGAAAAGGAAATAGCACAGCACAATGCAGAGAGTGCATTAAAAAAAACTCACGATCTGACATCACATAAAATTAGCCAAAAAAAAGATCAAAATATATTTGAAGAATCAGAAAATTTTGTTGCAAGTATCTTGGGCGAAAAAAAAATTTTAAATTTAAATAATAATATAAATCAAACTGAATCTTATGTTAGCCAAACAGATTTTGATAAACTCCTGTCTTGTTTAGAGTATCACAAAAATTTAAATTCTAAGAAAAACATGGAATTAGAACAACTAAAACTTAAAGAGGAAGCTAAATTAATAGAAGAAAAATTTGCAACTTTTGGCGTTAAAGGATTTGTAACAAGAAGTTTAAATGGCCCGGTTATCAATTTGCATGAATTTGAACCGGCATCAGGGGTAAAAGTAAATAAAGTTCTTTCCTTACAAGATGATCTTTCGCTCGCGCTCAAGGCGCAAAGTGTTTTGATTGGGCTCCAACCTGGTAAAAGTTCTTTAGGCATTGAGCTTCCTGCGCACAATCGAGAAACAGTCTCGTTACGAGAAATTATGGAATCAGAAGTTTTTTTAGGTAAAAACATGTCTTTACCTGTTGCATTAGGAAAAAATATAGAAGGATCTCCGCTCATTTCTGATTTGGCGGCAATGCCTCATTTGCTTGTTGCTGGTGCGACAGGAGCGGGTAAGAGTGTTTGTATTAATGCAATGTTGATAAGTTTAATGGTCAGTAAAACGCCAAGGCAGCTTCGTTTATTGCTTGTTGACCCTAAAATGCTTGAATTATCGGTATACGATGGAATAGGCCACCTTCTCATGCCTGTTGTCACCGAGCCAGATAAGGCGGCAGGAGCATTAAAATGGGCGATTGAGGAAATGGAACGCAGATATCGATTGATGAAAAATTACCAGGTGAGAAATATTATGGCGTTTAATAATGCCATTTTAAATGGTGAATTTCAGCAAACTGATCAGAACTTACAAAAGGTCGATATTTTACCACATATTGTTGTTGTTGTAGACGAATTGAGCGATCTGATGATGACTTCACCAAAAGATGTAGAAGATAGTATTCAACGGCTTGCACAAAAAGCGAGAGCGGCTGGGATTCATCTTATTCTTGCAACCCAACGCCCAAGTGTTGATGTTTTAACTGGAGTGATTAAAGCAAATTTGCCTTGTCGCTTAAGTTTTCAGGTTGCTTCTCGCCATGATAGCCGTACTGTCATAGAAACCATAGGAGCTGAACGACTTTTAGGTAAAGGTGACATGTTATTTTTACAGCCTGGAGTTAATAAAGTGATCCGTGCGCAATGCGCTTTTGTGACAGACAAAGAAATTGCAGCAACAGTAAAAGAGCTAAAAACCCTTTATCCTCAAACGTATGAAACTCATATAATTCAAGAAATTGAACGAGCATCTTTGGATCTTAGACAAAAAAATGACAAATCTACTGAAAGTATTACACTTTCATTATCTAATGATAATGAGACGATCGATGAAAACACACTTTATGATAGAGCTGTAGAGTTTGCTAAAGAAATTGGAAACGTGAGCACATCAAGTATTCAGAGAGAGTTCCGAATAGGTTACAATAGAGCCGCTCGTCTTATGGATAGAATGATTTTGGAAGGAATTGTTGGGCAGGCAGAATCTTCTGGTAAACCGAGACCTGTTTTAAAACGATTTTAAGGTTCTTCAACAAAAGGATCCGTTTATTATGAAATTGACCCAAGAAGCATACCAGAACGATAAAAATGCACTTGGCGTTACTTATGAAACGGCCGCTCTCGTTGGTAGCCGTTTGCGTCACGCTCGTGAACTCAAAAAATTATCACCCTCTCAGGTCTCTGCTCGTGTTAAAATTAGAGATCGTTATATTGATGCAATTGAAATTGGAGATTGGGATGTTTTGCCACCTGGCTTAAATGGGCGTGGCTTAATTCGGTTGTATGCGAGGGAACTTGGAGTTTCTATTCCTGAGTTTGAAGCGTTTCATCATTTGCAAACAATAATGGTTGAAAAACAATCAGAAAGTTTAATGGAAGCGTCATCAAAAAAATCTAAATATCACCCAGCAGCAGAAGAGTCTGCAGAAGTGATTCGTTCTATTTCTAGAAAAGAATATCAAAAAAATGCTCAATCTGAACACCCAGAGTATCATTCATCCACAAGCGATGAACCAAGTTTTGCTCAGGCTCGTAATACAAAAATTTACTCAAAACCCCTATATTCACAAAATAACGTGACAAACGCATCAAGTCCTATTGTAACTCCAAATATTTATGAAGTATTGGGCTTAGAAGTTGAAGAAAAAGCTACTGCTACTAAGTTAAATGTAGAAGCTAAAACTAAAGAAACAGTTGCGGCAAAAAGAACATTACCCACTGCAGAGCCAATTAAAAAATTTACTTATCCACAGGAATCAATAGAAGATGTTGAAAAAAATGTTGTAAATAAAACAGAAATTATAGAGCCAAAGATTCAATTTAAAAAAGATTTAAATGTGAGTTTAAATAAAAATAATCATTCTGAAGTTATGAGAGAAAAGAAAAAACTTAAAATTGACTTGAACCCACTTCAAATTATTGGAGTCATGGGATTCATGATGATTTTTATTTTTGTAAGTTTATTTTTATTTTCAAGAAATTCTGGTCAAATTAAAGTTACTAATTTGACCGCTAAACAGATAGAAACAAATATTGGAGAGTCAGAATCTCTGACAAATTCACAAATTAGCGAATACAATTCAAAAGATAAAAAATCTGCAGGAAGCACTGAAAAATTAAAAGACACTGCTTCTCAAACAAAAACAACAACACTATCTCCCTCTCAAAAACTCTCAAATACTTTAGAGGTAGAAAGAATCGCGAAATTAAATATTTCTTCTAAAGTTACAATTACGGTTGAGGCTGATGGCAAGCAGGTTTACTCAGGCACTCGGGATTCTGGAGTATTAGATGTTCCTTTTAAAGATAAAGCAGAAATCGTAATTTCTGATGCTTCGAAGGTTAGTTTAGTTTATGAAGGCATTAATCATGGGTCTTTGGGGTATCCTGGTAGAAAAAGAAAAATAATCCTTAATGCTAAGCCATATGTTGATTAACTCACTTGCAGAATTATAAATGACCTTGTTATAACCTCCTCTAAGCCTAAAGGAGGTTTTTTTAATGTCTCTAAGTACCGAAAATAAAAATAAAATAGAGCATATTGCTTCTGAGCTTTTATACCACAAAAAACTTTATTATTCAGGTAAAAGTGTGATTAGCGATGCTGTTTACGATGCCTTAGAAAACGATTTGCGAATGCTTTCACCTAACCATCCGGTTTTATCGTTGGTTGGCTATAAATTTGAACATACGGGAAAAAAAATTTCTAGAAAAACTGCAATGTTATCTTTAGCAAAAACTTATAGCATTGAAGAGCTATACGAATTTTTGGGTAAAAATAGTTGTGTGGTTATGGATAAAATTGATGGCATGGCTTTATCTGTTGAATACAATTCAAACGGTAGTTTTTTAAGGGCTTCAACTCGAGGAAACGGTATACTTGGAGAAGATGTGTCTGAGCATGTCTATCACATCAAAAATATACCAAAAAAATTAAACATTGATGCAGCATTTGATAAATTTAAATTTGAAATTCGAGGAGAAGTTTATTTTCCATTAAACGAATTTAAAAACTTTGCAGAACGGTTTGATAGTTTTAGAAATGCTGTTCCTGGAACTTTAGGTCGAAAAGAAGTTGACGAAGCAGTAGATGTTTTGAGAGTGCTAAATTTTTGTGTTTACGATTTTTTAATTTATGACAATGATGGTGAATTGGTTAAAGCAAGTGATTTAAAAAAAATATTAAATATTAGTCCTATTTATTTAGAAAAAATGTACTTGTTAAAAAAACTTGGATTTACAGATAATTTTGATCATATGCAAGAATTCTTGTTACCAAAAGATAGCACTGAATTAGGAATATATATTGATAATTGGTATTTAAAGCAAAGAAATTATTCTATTGATGGACTTGTTTTTAGAATTAATGATGAAGTGATTTGGGAAAATTTAGGCAATACATCTCATCATCCTAGAGGTAGTCTGGCGTTTAAAAAAGCAGGAGAAACAGCAGAAACTGAAATTTTAGATATCGAAGAAAATGTTGGAAGAAGTGGTAAAATTACTTTTCGAGCAAAATTAAAAACAGTGGATCTATCTGGAGCTAAAATTTCTTATGCAACATTGCATAATGCAGAGTTTATTGAGCATGGAAAGTATTCAGTTGGTGCAAAAGTCGAAATTATTAGAAGTGGAGAAGTGATTCCAGCAATTGTAAGACTTATTGAGCCATCAGATAAGCCATTTCAGCTGCCAACAAAATGTAAGTGTGGTTTTCCTTTAACAAGGCAAGGTCCTGATTTGATGTGTTTAGAAAAAAGATCTTGTAATTTTAAAGATCAAGAAAGCCTTGTTTATTTTGTGTCTTCTTTAGATATAACAGGTGTTTCTGATAAAATTGTTTTAAAAATTAGAGAAGCAGGCTTGGTGCAAGAGCCAGCAGATTTTTTTAAATTAACTGTTGAAGATTTATTACAAATTGAGGGTTTTGCAAAAAAATCATCAGATAACGTCATTGCTGCGATAAAAAATTCTAAAAATATACCACTAGCAAAATTTTTAACTTCCTTAGGTTTAAAGCGAGGAGGTGCAGTTAAATGTCAAGAAGTTGCTCGTAAATGTGGAAGTTTAGAAAAGGTGTTACAAATTTCATTAGAAGAACTTGTGCAAGAAAAAGGCTGGGCACAAAAGTCTGCAGAAGATTTTATTCAATCATTGCATGATAAAAAAAATATTATTAAAAATCTTTTAAAATTTGTTACTGTATTAGATGATGACAGCAGTTTAAAAATTAAATCCCAGAATCAGCATCCTTATTTTGGAAAAAATATTTGTATAACCGGAAGTTTATCAAGACCTCGTGATGAGTACAAAAAAATTCTTGATAATGTTGGAGCTAAACTTGTTACTTCGGTAAGTTCAAAAACAGATTTTTTGGTTTGTAATGAAGTCTCTTCTTCGTCAAAATATAAAGATGCATTAAAATATAATGTTACAATAATCAATGAAAATGAATTTGCAGAAAAGTTATGACGAAAGAAATTTATTTTTAAATAGAGTCATCTTTTTTTCTTTTAAAAAATCAGATAATAACCAAAGTAAAATCAGTATAAAGTTTAAATAAAAAACTCCGATATTTGTAAATAAAATATTGGAGTTTTTATAGGGATCGATTAAGTTATTGTTATTAAAGTATAAGGCGATTTTTTTTAATAAAAAAAGAGAATAATCTAAATTTAAAATAATATAATCGTAAAAAAATATTGTATCAGGCAATATTAATGCTGATAAAGATAATGGTGTTATTAATAGACAAACAATTGGAGAAGCTAATATATTTGCTAAACAAGAATTGTAAATATTTGTTTCAGAAAATGGAAAAAGTATTATACCAATAACTAAGGAAGTTAAAATGGTTGATGAAATCGATTGAATAATTAAATTTTTTTTGTTAACTAGTTTTTTTGATACCCTTAAAGAAAACTCTGCAGATGTAGCTCCAATCGCAGAGAGTAGAAATGAAAAATTAATAAAAATATTACCAAAATAAAATAACATAAAAGAAAGAACAATTAATCTAATAAATGTGTTTGATAAAATGTAAGGAAAAAATTTGAAAAATATTGTATACTGTTGTTTTATAAAATAAATATTTGAAAAATAATTTAATCCAACAACTCGAATTAATGCGCCACTGCACCCAAATAGGCTGCAAATTATAAATGCTATAACAAGAGAATTGATATTTTTGATCTGGTTGATTAAAATCATGAGACAATGAGGTTTAATTTTTAT
The DNA here is from genome assembly GCF_037081835.1 of Spirobacillus cienkowskii. Classification (GTDB taxonomy): domain Bacteria; phylum Bdellovibrionota_B; class Oligoflexia; order Silvanigrellales; family Silvanigrellaceae; genus Silvanigrella; species Silvanigrella cienkowskii. Next base: position 188,202 of record NZ_CP146516.1, read on the forward strand.
ATTTAAAATTAAGTATAAAGTTGATCCAATGAATGTACTAACAAATTGAGCTAAAGGGACAACTTGCGCGCCAGATATTGCTAATAAATGCATTAAACCCGAATTTTGAAATATAATAGCTTCGTAGAAGCTAAGTTTTCTAACATTGCCTAAGTAATTTAAAGCCAAATTTTCTTCTAGTAAGTTTTGAGATATATAAATTGCTTTTTGCTCTATTAAAGCAGATAAATTTATAAATTTTTTAATAAAAACTGTTTCTGAATAAGAATTAGGCATGCCAAAACTGATTGTAATTAAAAAAACATAAATAATGCACGAAAAAAACATTTTTTTCACATTGTGATTCCAATATATTTGATTGAACCACCAATTCCAAAGGGGAACGGAACCGTGGTTTTGGTGTGTTCAAATCACAAATTTTTTATACTCAATTTTTGTCGTTTTTAAGTAGTGTGACTTATAATTGGGCAGTGTTGATCAAATTTTAAACAGTTTGCTAAGAAATTTTAAAAAAGCTTTGCTGTTTTGTTATCAATAATTTGTCGATTATTTTAAAACTTGACGGAATGAGATATTTTTGTAAAAAATATTGATGATGTCGCCATAGCTCAGTTGTATAGAGCACTTCTTTCCTAAAGAAGGGGTCGCAGGTTAGAGTCCTGCTGGTGACGCCACTCCCTATAAAGTTAAGTGTTATTGTCTAAATCTTCTGAGCGAGTGCTTTCTTCAATAGTTTCACCACATTTTCTACAAATATATTTTATTTTAGTGGGTCTTGTTGTAATGCCAAATGTAACAAGAAACCAGCCAATTCCTGTGTATTCTGCTTTAGCTGTAACCATATGATGGTTTCTATCAAAACCATCACTGCAGGTCTTTTTAGGTGAATCTTGGTTTTTTGAGTTATTGTCCATAAAATTTTGTCCTTAACAAAATAATTGATTTTGCAAAGACAAATAATAACAACATTTAAACAAAATTAAAAATATCAAGCATAGAATTCTTAAGAGAAATACTTATTAGTTTAAATTTGGTTAAATAATCTTTTTAGTATTATACCCTGTTTTTGCAGTAACTTTATGCAATTTAGAGTTTTCATTTTGAGCAACCTGCACAGAATTGTTTAGAATACTTGTGTTGGGAAGCGTTACGTCTTTTATTAATTTAAAGAATTCTAAAGACTTAATGAGTAACCATGTTTGGTCTAATTGCCACCATTTCCAGCCATGACGTGCAGAGCGTGGTTGCGCATGGTGGTGATTGTGCCAACCTTCACCAAACGCTAGAATCCCAACCCACCAGTTGTTACGGGACTCGTCGTTGGTTGGAATAGGTCTTGTACCCCATTTGTGGGTTGCTGAGTTTACAAACCAGGTAATATGATAAACTGTAACAAGTCTGACAAAAATCCCCCAAATCATAACGCTAATTGCATTATGCCAGTCAAAACCAGGGTTTGGGCCAATAATACCGCCTAAGCCTAGTAGCATAAAACCAACCGCAAACTGAATCGGAATCATGTTTTTCTCAAGAAACATATAATACTTATTTTTTGCAATATCTGGGCAATAATACGCAACCTCTTCGCTAGAGTTTAGGTCTGCTCTTCGGTTAAAAATAAAACCAATATGAGAGTGCCAAAAACCTTTATTGATGTTGTGAGGGTCTTCTGATTTGTCAGAAAAGGCATGGTGAACTCGGTGTTGTCCTATCCATGAAATGGGTCCTCCTTGGCAAGCGAGAGTACCAAAAAAAGCCGCAGTATACTCTAAAGGTAACGCAGCTTTAAAGCCTTTGTGGGATAAAAGTCTATGAAATCCAAACGTTATTCCGTACATTCCGGTTAAATAATGCAACACAATAAATATGATAAAGGCAGACCACGAAAAGTAGTACCAACTCAAAGTCAAGGCTATAAGGTGAACTATTGAAATCCATAGGAAATTTCGCCAGCTAAATTTTGTTATGTTAGCAGATTGTCTTAATTTCATAGTTACCTCGACTAAATAGAAAGATCCCAATTAATCTTTCACTTATTCGACATTTTATAAGATTTGGAAGCATTTTAACGTAAAAGTAATGTAAATGTTGTATTTATCTAAAATTATTAGATTATTTTATTTTTGACTATTTTTTTTATCCAATGTGTAATCCCGAATTATTTTCTTCCGAAACAGAGTTTTAATATGCTCTTTACGTAAAGAAAAAAAGTTGTATTAAAAATTAAAAGTTACCTTAAAATAACTTTTAGTATTTTGATTTTGACATAAAAATTTTTATTATTTTATTTATTTATAAAATTAAATAAATAAAATTAATAAATATTTTTTGCTAATAAATGATATAAAATAATTTTAATTTGTAGGAGGTTTTTATGAAAGTTAAATTTAGAGTTTTATTAGTTGCATTTTTAGGGTTCCAAACTATTTCAATAGCTAAATCAGCAGAGATGAATAAAAATGTAATGAAAAATTTTTATTTAAATATATTTGAAAACGATATGCTTTTACCACCGGTAAGCGGAAAAGATAGCCTTAGTGCTCCAGTTCCACAAACTGCTTTGTGGCCAGATGGGAGAGTTTATTATAAATTTGAGCCAGAACATTATTTGCCAGAAGAAAAAAAAGTAATTAGAGAATCAATGAAGTATCTCGAATCAATTGCAAGGGTTAAATTTGTAGAAGGAGGCACTGATAATTATTTTATTAGAGTTGTTAAACATGATGGAAGTGGTAAAGAATATTGGTGTTCAGCACATGTCGGAAAATTGAAAGTATCAAATGATTGGAAACAAATATTAACTTTAGGATCAAAATGCATTGATAAAAGTATCATTCTTCATGAATTATTACACGTTTTAGGAATGCACCACGAACAAACAAGGCATGATAGAGACAATAACATTAAATTATTAAACGAAAATTTTTCTGGCGGTAAACTTCACGAAAATCATAATTATACAAGGTATGAAGATGTAGGCAGTTCTCGTTTTACGAGCTATGACTTTGATTCTATCATGCATTATCATGGTTTTAGTGGTTCAAATAATAATTTACCTGTTTTATTACCAACAAGATGCTATAACAGTTATAAAGCAAATCCTAAAGCCTATGAGTTTTATAATGTTCAAAATTTACAAGGTTGTGATGAATTAAAAAAGATATCTGTTTGGAAAAATGATTTGAGCGAAGGAGATAAAATGTCTTTAGCTAAAATGTATGGACCTGCAAAATTTGTTTTACCAAACGGTCATCAAGAAGTGTTGAATGCATGCATAAAAGAAAATAAACAAAGTCCATGGTTGGTATCAGTAGATGAAAATACTATGGTACACACTTATTATTCTTACAAGCCTAGAGATAGTGAGAGTTGTTCATTGACTTACTTTATGTATGTAAAATCGCCTGAAGGAAATTGGACTAAGACTGAAACTGAAGAAGAAATTATTTATAAGCAAAATTTATAAATAATTTATTGTATATATAGATATAAAGTTAAAAAATTTATTAATACAAAATTATTTTCTAATACTAATATTAATTATTATATAATTAATATTAGTATTAAATTTTAAAATAATATAAAAAATAATAATTATAAATAATAAACAAAATTAATAATTATTAAATTAATTTTGTTTATTATTTATTAAAAAATATAAATAATCAATTGACATATAAAAAAAATCAAATAATTTAACAAACTGTTTATTAATAAATTGGTTTTAATTTTATTTTTTAATAAGCAATTTTTAATTTATTTAAATAAGGGTAATTTATGAATTTTTTTTTAAAAAATTGTGTTTTATATTCTAGTTCTTTATTTGTTACTTTGTTTTCGTATGCGAATGAAAATTCTTTTAACTTTTTAAATGTTGAAGAATTAAGACAAGAAAGTGCTCCTATGCCAGAAGTGTCTTACTTTCCTGAACATAACGGGGTAATTCATTATCGAGCAAAATATTGGCCTGAGGGTAAGGTTTTTTACAGATTTGCAGAGAATCATTATACCGAAGAGCAAAAAGAAATAATTTTAAGTGCCATGAGAAAAATAGAGCAAGTCGCTAAAATTAAATTTATAGAACAAACTGATAAAGAAAAATATTATGTAATTATTGAAAGATATAATTCAACAACAGGGGAGGACTATGGTTGTTCATCTGATATTGGTCTTCAAGATTATTTTGTTAAATTTAAAAAAGACTTTAAACAAGTTTTAGCATTAGGGCGTAATTGTCTTTATAAGAAATTGTACCAGGGTTATAATTTAGTTGAATTGCCTGATAATAGCACTGTACTTCATGAGTTGATGCATACCCTTGGCATACATCATGAGCAAAGTAGACAGGATAGAGACGATCATATTGTATTGTTACCAGAAAATTCTTCTTCATCTAAGATTGAGGAAAATATTAATTATACAAAAAACCACGAACAGTTCACTTCAAGCATAACTTCGTATGATTTTAATTCAATTATGCAATATCACCCATATTCGGGATCAAAAGATGGTTATCCTGTAATGATACCTAAAAAATGTGAACTGTTATACCGTCAGAATCCTGAGATATTTCATATTCGTAATGTTTTTAGCATTGTTGGCTGTGATGAAATAAAGCAAATGATAAATAGATCCGAAGAATTAACTAGACTTGATATTTGCACGTTACAAGCTATGTATGGAGAGCCACAAGAAGTACCAAATCCAGTGGATTGCAGCGATTTATTTAGCAGAGTATCAGGAAACAAAAAGGTAACAAAAGATGAAGTCAATAACGCTAATGGCGAGAAGTTATTAATTAAAATATCTTCAAAACAAGAAAATAATGAAAAACATAAAATAGCTCCAAAATTATTTATGTCAGGTGATCAAATTGATATAATTAATTGCAAAACAAAGAAGGAATTTAGTAGTGATTGGAAAACATTTCAAGAAAGTAATATGTTATTAAGCTATTATATTTATTTCTCAGAAAAAGATGGAACATGTAAACAAGAAATTCATACCTATGAATATGATCAAGTAGAAAAAAAATGGCCTGAAAATCCAAATATAATAAAAATTATTATAGATTAAAAAGATAAATTAAAAATATTATCATCAAATACAGGGAATTTAAATGAAAAAATATATTTATAGTACATTTTGTTTAATGACAACAATGTTATGCAAGAACGCATTATCATATGATAAATTTAAAGATGGTTTACGTTATGATAGTGCTCCAATACCCTCAGTTGTTTATGATTCATTTGGAAATATTATGGCTAGGTATTGGCCTAATGGAATAATTCCTTATCAATTTGCATTGAACGAGTATAATGAAATAGAAAAAAACGCTATCAAAAGCGTTATGAGGTATCTTGAAAAAAATGCTAATATTTCATTTAGAGAAGTGAGTGGTATTCAAAATAGTTATGTAAATATCACAAAATATGAAAAACACAAAAGATGGCAGACATGTGGATCATGGATTGGTAAAATCTCTGAAATACAATCTTTATTTATTGATGATAGCTGTCTTTATAGATATGGCAAATATGATAATTTTTCTAAAACCTATAAAAAAGAAATATTTCATGGGTACATTTTGCATGAAATTATGCATCTTTTGGGGGTAGATCATGAACAAACACGATCTGATAGGGATGATCATATTATTTATTTGAATGAAAATTATTATTTGCATCCTAATGATAAAATGGAAAATCAGTTGAATTATAAAATTAGAAAAGAAGAGTTTAGTTCGAGCGTAACAGATTATGATTATGCTTCAAGAATGCAATATCATGCTTATACAGCTCAAAAGTCAGGAACAACTTTGCCTATCATGATTCCTAAAAAATGTTTACCACAATATTTAAAAAATCCAGCAGCATTTGCGTATGAAAATTTAGATAAACTTGAAGGTTGCGATGAGCTAAAATTAATGGCAAATCCTTCCGAAGAGTTAACTAGGCTTGATATTTGCACGCTGCAGGTTATGTATGGAGTACCACAAGGAGTGTCAAATATAGTGGATTGCCGTGATGTATTTAGCAGATTATCTGGAAACAAAAAAGTAACGAGATCTGAAGACGCTAACTCTGATGACGAGAAGTCATTAGTTAAAAGATCTCCAAAAAAAGAAAATAATGAAAAATCTAACACTGCTACAAAATTATTTATGCCAGAAGATAGATTTGATATAATTACTTGCAAAAAAAATAAGAAATTTAGTGGTAGCTGGAAAAAAATTAATAAAAATAATACATTAAATTATTATAGATATTTCTCAGAGAAAAACGGCACATGTAAACAAGAAATTCATTCTTATAAATATGATACTATAAATAATGTATGGTCAGATAAACTAGAAAAGTTTTTTGTTAATGTAGATTAAAATATAATCAAAATAAATCAATTGAGCATAGTTTTTTTGATTTATTAATTTTTGCTTATCATGAAATTATACAAATCTTTGGATTGTAAGTTAAATTTCTTAGAGATTTCTTTACAAGCAAATTTAAGATGCACGCCTTCTTTAATAAGTTTTTGAACTTCTTGAATTGCTGTAGAGAAATTTTCTTCGGGGTTTATTTGTTCAGTTTGAAATATATTAACGCAAACAACAAATTCTCCAATTATTTCGGGCAAATTTTTAAAAAAATCTGTTACTTCAATGATATTTCCAACTTTATGAGACTCAAATTTTTTTGATATTTCTTTTGATACTGAAATTTGTAAATTTGAGTTTTGAAAAAATTCATTTATATTTTTTAATGTTGAGAGTAATCTTTTAGGGCTTTCAAAAAAAATTGCAATACATGGTGTAACGTTTTTCCAGCGTCTAAATTCTTCAAACTGTTCTTTCTGAGTTCTGCCAAGAAATGCAGAAAAAATACTTCTTGGTTGCAAAAATCCACAAGCAGCTAAAGCAGCCGTCATGCTACTTGGGCCAGGAATACTTTGTACCAAAATATCATGTGTATGAGCCGCTGCAATAAGAGTAGATCCAGGATCAGAGATGCACGGTGTTCCGGCATCGCTAATAATTGCCGCATTTTTTAGTTGAGAACTTAATAATTTATCAATTAAAAACTGCGTTTTGTTTTTTTCGTTATGTGAATGAAAACTTTCTAAATGTGTTTTAATCCCAAAATGATTTAATAATTTTCCAGAATGTCTAGTATCCTCGCATGCAATAAAGCTAACGTTTGATAAAATTTCTTTGGCGCGGGGTGAAAAGTCGTTTAACGTACCAATTGGTGTAGCGACAATATATAAAGTACCGTTACTCATGTTGTTCCTAATTTATAATTAAATGCTTCAGCAAAAAATTTTCCATTGTCATCTTTTTTTAAAATTCCAATGGGATTTTTAATATCATGGGTAAAAAAAAGTTTTCCATTTTTATTAATTAAGTCTTCTAAAAGAGTTTTTTTTTCGTCGATAACAAGTTCTGGATAGCGATCATAGCCCATAGTAATAGGAACATGAACCCAAGAAAAACCTGGAATCAGATCGCTTGCAAAAACAAGTGGACCATCATTTAAGTGAATTTCGGATAGCATGAGACCTGGTGTATGTCCATGAGAAAAACGAAAAGTGATAAAAGGAGATAAGTCTGTATGGCTCTGACTGTCTACAAGTACCAATCGACCAGATTTTTGAAGTAATTGGTTAATCAGTGGAATAAAAGAAGCTTTATCTCGTGGATGTGGGTTGAGAGCGCGAGACCAATGTTCTTTCCCAACATAAAATTGAGCATTAGGAAATAATAGACGTGTTTCACCTTCGCCGTAAGCAGATAAAATGCCGCCAGCATGATCAAAATGTAGATGAGATAAAATGACAATATCAATATCTTTATCAGATAAATTATATTTTTCTAGATTTTTTAATAAAATATGCTCGTTTTCGACAACACCATAACGTTCTTTTAATTTTGGTTCAAAAAAAGCCCCTACCCCAGCTTCGAGCAAAATATTTTTACCATTAATATTTTTAAGTAATAGAGAGCGGCACGCTAATGGAATTCGATTTAAAGAATCTGAACTTGTCCAAGATTGCCAAATTGCTTTAGGAGCGTTTCCAAACATCGCTCCGCCATCAAGCATTTGGGTGTTACCTTCAAGAGATATAATATCCATTAAATTAAGCCTCATTTTTATTAGAATTTTGTTGGATTGTCGTGGCTATCAACATAAGGGTCAATGCTTTCTAAAAAAGGAGCCATAGATTTAACTGGAATTTCGGATTGAATAATAACCCATCGACCATTGCGATTGATGTATGGTCCTGGCAAAGGAATTAAACCTCTAGGAAGGACATAGTTACCAAAAGAAATAGATTTTGTAATAAAAATTCTTAAAGCATTTAAAGTTTCGGGATTTAATTCTTTGCCATTATTTGCAAATAAATCACCAATTGGTGTATAGAGTCTAATTTTTGGAATAAGTTTATGACCATCTGTTTCAAATGTTATCGATGCATTTTCTGAATAGCTAGTGATTTTATTAATTGTACTTTCAAAATTTGCGAAAGTAATTTCACCAGATGGAGATGAAAAGTAGTCAGATAAAATTGAAGAATTTTTTCTGAGCCTTTCTATAAAGTCAATAATTTTAATTTGTGCTGAAATCATATCAAATAAAAATGTAATGCTAGAATAATTTTTAAATGATTCTGTGGGCAAAAAGAAATCTGCTCCCGAAGATGAAACAGAAGTTAAAATATTACTTGAATCTTGATTTTCTTGCTTTTGAACTAATTTTTCGACAAATAAATTTTGATTAGAAAAAACAATTGTGTGTCCTTGAATACTCCAAAATACGTCTAGATTAATACTTGAGTCTTTGTTTAATAGTGTAAGAATGTTATGAAAGTTTTTTCTAAAGTCTATTCGTTTGAAACCAAATCGCCCACAAAAATCCCAAGGATTTATTTTTTCGGAACATATAGAATTTAAAAAATGTTTAGGGTTTTTAATAGAAAAAATAATTTTAGAGTGATTAATGTTTTTTTGTTTATCATAATTTACGTGTTCTATAGAAATATTAATTGAATGATTTATTAAAAAATTTTTTACTAAAACTGGAAAATTATTAAATATAATATTTTTTAATATTTGTGATGATGTATTTAAAGTTTGTTTAAAATTATTTTCAATAGCTAATAATAAATCTTCTTTTAACGTGAGTTGTAATTGAGTTGCTCCGCCTAACAATAATGTTTTGCCATTCCACAATTCTTCAACTAATGAAGTTAAAGGCATTGCAAAAGGGCTGTCATTGTTTTGAGAATCAACTATTAAAGGTTTATTGTTTTCTTCGAATTCAGAGTACAAATTATTTCTAAAAATAATAGGATTATATAAATAAACATCATCTTGTGACTCTGTAGATGAGAGTATATCATTTAATATATTGTCAACAATAGTAAAAATTTTTGCAGAATTTTGTGGTTGAATATCAAAAATTAAAAAACCTTGAGCTCCAATGTTTTTAGTTGGTGGTTCACTTATTTCTTTTGCTTTATTATTTTCTAAACCTAAATTTTTTGAAAAGTTAAAAAGCTGATTATTTGCGCTTTTTGTGTAGTTAAATGCCATTGCAAACGTTGGTTTCCCTACTTTTTGCGCAAGATAAGATAACTGAGGGGTATTAGATTTTAAATTTTGATAAAAAACTACTAGTGCAATTGTTGTAATACAGCATCCTGTAACAACTATTATTGTAAATAATTTTAGTAAAATTACAAACAATTTCATACTTTTTAAATTCCTTATCTTAATTAAGTAAGTTATCTGAAAAGTTCAAAAAGCTTTCTGGCAGCGTCCATTCTTTTGGCTTCTTCAGAGTTTGGATCTGTTTGATCTATCTTAATTAAATTATTTGGAATTGCAGAAAGAAATCTAGATTTTTTTGGTTCGATATCATTATGATTTGCTCTCCCTTGTTTTCTAAAACCACAATGAGAAATAAATAATCGATATTTTGCTCTAGTAATTGCAACGTAGAAAAGTCGTCTTTCTTCTGCTACTAAATTAGAAAAAGGTATACTTTTTTCATGAGGAATGATTCCTTCTTCAACTCCAATTAAAAATACATTTGGAAATTCTAGACCCTTAGATGAATGCATTGTCATTACTTGAACCTTGTTTGTTGATTCTTGAGATTTGCCAAAAAAATCTCTATCCAAGTGAAGTGCATCAATTACAGCTTGTATGTTTTCTTCTCTAAGTTCAAGTTTTTCTATAACACTAAATACTTTTTCAACAAGTTCGATTCTAAATTTTGCAACCTGCATATTTACAGAAGTACTGAGAATTTCTTTTTTTAAACCTAAATACTCATAACATTCCCTGAGATAATTTGATATCTCAAAAATATTATTGCCTTGTTTTAATTTTTCACCAAATTTATTCCAATTATTTAAAAAATCTTCTATACCTTTATGTTCTTTTGCTAAAATTGATAATACACTTTTAAAGTCAGTACTATTGTTATTTTGCGTTTGTTGATTATATGTATTTTTAATTTTTTCTAGGGTAGTTATTCCTATACCCCTTGATGGAGTATTTATTATTCTAAATAAACTATTTAAATCATTTCCATTATGTGCAAGTTTTAAATAAGAAAATAAATCTTTAACTTCTTTACAATCAAAAAATTCGTTTCCGCCATAAATTTTATATGGAATTTGTTTTTCAATAAAGACTTGTTCAATAGGAATAGTTTGTTTATTTGACCTTACAAGAACCGCAACCTGTTCAAAACTAAAATTATGAATTTCTTTTTTTAGTTTGCTAATTGTTTCTGCTACAAAAATACTTTCATCTCTTTCGTTTTCGCTAGAATAAATTGTAATAGGGTATAGATTTGGCTGTTTGCTCCATAATTCTTTTCCAAGACGTTCCGTGTTTTCTCTAATTACAGAATTTGCGGCATTTAATATGTTAGGGCTACATCTGTAATTTTGTTCGAGTGTAATTTTTGTACATTCTGGAAAATGCTTTATAAAATCAGAAATGACTGAGGGCCTTGCTCCTCTCCAAGAGTAAATGCTTTGATCATCATCTCCCACTGCACAAACATTTTTTAGCTTAGAAGATAATGTGCAAATTAAATTAAATTGAGCATAACTTGTATCTTGGTATTCATCGACCATTAGGTATAAAATTTTTGATTGAATATTATTTAATAATTCGTTATTTTTTTTGAGACCTAAAAGTGTTAAATAAACAATGTCATCAAAGTCTATTAAATTATATAATCTAAGTCTTCTATTGTATGAATTAAATAATTTAGCTAAAATTTTACCATCAAATATATTACCATTTTTCTTAAAATCATCTTCTGTATAAAGGTTATCTTTGTAAAATGAAATTTTTTGACTTGCTTCTTGAATAGATAAAATTTCTTCTAAATTAAGTTCTTTTAATGAGTCTTTTAGAATATTTAAACTTTCATTTTCATCAGAAATCGAAAAGTCTTTATTTAGAGAAAAATAATTATAATATTTTCTAAGAATTTTTAAAGCAAAAGAGTGAAAAGTAGATAGCTCAACTTTTTTTGCAATTTTTTCTCCAATAAGAGAAGCTAATCTTGCATGCATTTCTTTTGCAGCTTTATTGGTAAAGCTTACTGCAACAATTGATTCTGGCTTAACTCCTGAATAAATCATCCAAGCAATTCTTGATGTGATAACTTTAGTTTTTCCGGTACCTGCTCCAGCAATAACAAGTACAGGACCATTAATCGCTGTGACAGCTTTTTTTTGTTCGTTATTTAAGGAATGCAGTAAATGTTCCATAAGTCAATTTTTATCCAAATAGATAATGTGCAATTTCTACACCAAAGGTGCTGACTAAAAAGGCTCCAAATCCTAAAAATGGTCCAAAAGGAATAGCTTCTTTTAAGCCATTTTTTGTTATAATTCCCCAAATTATTCCAACAATAGCACCAGTTATACTCGCATAAAATAAAGTAAAAACAATCCCTTTCCAACCTAAAACTGCGCCTAAAAAACCCAAATATTTAACATCTCCCATTCCCATTCCATCTTTATTTCTTATGAGTTTATATAAAGAAGATATGCCGTAAAGTCCTCCTGCTCCTGCCACAATTCCAATTAGGCTTTCAAGCCATCCAAGTTCTGGGTTAAGAGAGCCAATTATAAAGCCAATTATGGTTCCAGGTATTGTAATGAAATCTGGTAAAATTCTCTGTTTTATATCGATAATTGATAAAGCAATACCTGTATAAATAATCCATAATGAAGTAAAAAATGGAACAAAATTAGTAAAATGAAATTTACCAAATTGAATTGAATTATCATAATTAAAATAAGGTATAATATTTATTAAATCTAATGGAGTTAAAAATTTAAAAAATACAAAAAGTGTTAAAATTCCAGTTAATAACTCAACAAATGGATATTGATATGAGATTTTTGTTTTACAATTTGAGCACTTTCCTTTTGTTAAGAAAAAACCAATAATAGGAATAAGATCTATATTTGGAATATTTTTTTTACAATGAGTGCAAAAACTTCTTGGTGAAACAAGAGATATTTTTTGTGGAACTCTATAGGCAACTACATTTAAAAAACTGCCAATACTAACTCCAAATGCAAAAATAAATATTCCAATAATAATATTCAATGTATTTAATTCAACAGACATGTCATTTTCCTTGACAAAATTAAAGAATTCAATCAACTATGCTGCTTGGACTGTTTTTGCCAGTATCTTACTTGTTACATATGGCAATGCAATAGAATTGAACACGAGTGTAATATGAAATCAATCTCAAAAAATAGAAAAGCTTGGCATGATTACTACATCGAAGAAAAGTTTGAAGCTGGTATTAGTTTAAAAGGAAGTGAGGTAAAAGTACTGAGAGAAGGACATGGCAGTATTGTAGAAGGTTATGCCTTAGTTCGAGAAGGTCAGGCTTGGTTAGTGAACGCTTATATTCCCACCTTAAAAAATGCCAGTTATCTTAATCATGCAGAAAGACGTGAGCGCAGGTTATTATTAAAGCGTAAGGAAATAGAAAAATTAGATGCCGCAACAAGACAAAAAGGATATACATTGATTCCTTTAGAAATGTATTTTGATGACAACAATAGAATTAAAATTGAGTTGGGGCTTGCAAAAGGTAAAGCGCATCATGACAAGCGTGAATCTGCAAAAGAAAAAGACGCAAAAAAAGAGGCTCAAAGAGCATTGCGCCGTTAAAATTCAATTAATCAATGTCAACATTTATTGTAAAAGTTTTATCGTTTTCAAGGGATTTTGCAGTCGGTGATTCACTTTTCTGACGAGCCACAATAGTGATAGTTGTTTTTCCTTCTCCAATAAAAGAAAATTTGTAAACAACGTTGCCAGAGTTTCCAAGAGCCACTCCTTTAGGCATACAGCATTTATTTTTCCCATCAAACTTTACCATTGAACCAGAAAAACGAGGTTCAAGATAATTATAGGATGTTGTTGTAATATCTTTGAGTACAACAGCAATTTTATCATCTTTGTCAACTTCGATAGAAACAGAATCTTTATTTAAACCACTAATGATTTTATAACCCTGTATTTCATTTTGTGAGGGTAAGTTGTTGTTTTCTTCTATCGACCTGCTGGAGGTTGAGCACCCAACCATAAAAGAACCAATTGCATAAAAAATTCCGAGTAACTTGACTGTTTTAATCATTTTAATTCCTCAAGAAAAAATTAATCTTATATAAATTATTATTATAATTAAAAATTCAATTTCCAGCAATGTTAAAATGATTGAGTGTAAACGGTATGTAATTATAGAGATTGCATTGCTGGATTTGTTTTTTATTAGCTAACACTGCAAGTTAGTTTTGAAAGAGATTCTTTTCCTGTAGAAATCACAGAGTCCCACGAACGTCTTGCTTCATCGCCTTGAAATTCTTCATCGTATGTTTCTAAAAGGTCTTGGATACCGTCGGCGTCTTCTAAGAGACTTAACGCATTAACGGCCGAGCGAAAGTAGCGCGCTGCTTCATTAGGATGCCTTTTTACTTTTAAGCAAAGACGTCCCATTTCTTCATACCATTGAGCCTTTTCTTCGGGCAATGCGTATTCTCCACTTTCTCCAAGTAAATAAATGTATGAATTTAAAGCGCGGACGTGATCGCGCGCTGCAATCATTTCTGCTATTTTGGGGGAAAGAGTTTGAATGGTTTTGCGGGCACGCACTTGTTCTCTTCTTTTGTCTTCAAGACTTTCTTGAGAATTTCTTTCAATAATACGTTCGCAATATGCTTTTAAAAGGCGCAAATCTTCAGGAAGAACCTGATCGCGCTCTGTTTCCAAAGTTGGATTGATTTGGCGAAATAGATTTAGTAATTCAGGCGGTTGAACGTGTAAGTAGCTTGCAAGGACTTGTATTGCCCATGGTCTTTCATCTGGCCATACCCTTTCAGCTCGTTCCATTTGCCTAATCAGTTCGTGCATATCCATAGCGTCTCCTTGATGGCTTCTCTTCTTATTAATAACAATACAGCAAACAACAAGCTTAAAAAACATTCAGCAACAAATACATGCGACTTTAACTCGCAATGGTCAAGACAATTTTTTGGCTTCTTTGGAATTTTGATTCTTATCGTCCTTGATTTTAAGTGAATTGTCTGTCTTATGGCTGACTTTGTAAATTGCAAAAAAAATATTTCTTTTTTTTTTAAATAATTTTAGTTTATTATATGTTATTGAGATTGTGTCTCAAAAAGTAGCAAAAAAATTTAACGTGTCTCATATACCACACATTTGTCATAACCTGAATCAAAAAAGATACACTTTATTTTAAGAATTGTATCAAATTATTTTTTTTTACTATAAAATCATATGTTTTTGATTTGGCATGAATGTTGCTTACTAGAAAGTGTTATACATAGTTTCTATTTTTAAGTTTTGTTTAAAAAATAGAGGTTTTTGTATCTTTTTTGAAGAGGAGTGATTCATGAACTCATTTTTAAATACAATTAAAAATATTAGTCAATCTCCAAATTATAGTTCTTCAGCAAATTTAACAAAAGCTATTGCTGAAAATCTTTTTAAAGATTTAAGAGAATATGGGCTCGCTGACAAAGATATTGTTGCTATTTCTTCGGAAATACTAAATAAATTAACTGATGATTTAAAAAATCGTAACGCCAAAAATAATAATTCAGAAAGTTAAAACCTAATTATTTTTACCACTATTTATTACTAGGTTTTATTTTTTTATAAGTAAAATGTATGAAAGAGTTTAATAATTAAATTATCAAACTCTTCATAGGTAGGTACAGATTTTTAAATAATCTGTAGCAAAAGAGGAGCAAGATAAACCTTAAAGTTTATCCCGCTTGTTTGAGATGCTTATCAGCAGATTTCTTAGCAACAACTCTTTTAGCAGTCGCCTTTCTCTTCGTGCTTTTTTTGCGAGTAGATTTAGAAACTAGAGAAAGCTTAGATTTACGTCTCTTAGCTGTAGGCTTGCGTTTAGCAGCTGTTTTACGTTTACCTGAAACTTTTCTTTTCGTTTTTCTTTTCTTTGACGCAGTTGTTTTTTTAGTTGTGCGTTTAGCTTTGGTTTTTCTACTTTTCGTTTTTTTAGTAACTTTTCTTTTTTTAGTTACTTTAGACTTAGTAGATTTTCTGCGTTTTTTACCAGCTGTAACTTTTTTAGCTTTTGAAGTACCAGCTTTTTTTCTTCTACGAACCACCATATGTTTTCCTCTCCCATCATCAAGGATGATTTTTTTAAAACAGCCACATAGCGTCATCTCGACGCGTTCTGCGCAAATGGGCATCCTCCCGATGCATTGTATTTGCGCTTCAATTAATTATCGACATTTACAAAAATAGCTTGAGTTTATTTTACGAGTCTTATTGTCTTTCTAGTGAAATTTTGGCAAAATGGCGAAGAAATAACTTTTGTATTATTTTGTTTTTCTTAGTTATTTTAAGGGGTTATGTAGTGACTGGGATTTCAGATGTAGATTCTTTGGCGCCAGCTGGGAAAACTCGGCTGTGTTTTTTATTTGGCACAAATATTGGCCACAGTTTGTCTCCTGAAATTCATAAAAAATGGTTTCAATCACTAAACTTAAATTGTGTCTATCTGCCTTTTGTTTCTAAGAACCAAAATGATTTTTTGCTTGCTGCACAAGGTATTGTTACAGCAGATAACTTTTTAGGTGCTAACGTCACTCATCCTTTTAAAAGCAGTGTTTTAAATCTCAATGATGTTATTCAGTCAGAAACTGTTAAAAAAATTAAATCTGCCAATACAATTTATAAAAATACTTTCAATCAATTGTGTTTAGAAAATACAGATATTATAGGCTTTACAAAGTCGATTGAACAACTGATACAACCGCAAACTTATTTTGAAATGCTTGTTCTTGGAGGAGGTGGCGCTGCGGTCACGGCCTTGTTTTACGGTATGATGAATTCGTATTGCTCTCAAATGCTTTGTGTCACGCGGTCTCCAGAAAAGACAATAAAAAATTATGATTATTTAGAATGTTACGAGAAACTTGTTGTTAAAAATCTTAATGAAACTGTATTGAATGAGTTGATTTATAACATAAGAAAACAAAATAAATTAACAGTTATCGTAAACACTTTGCCACTTGGAATAGGAGAACATGCAGAAGGGAGTTATAGAGATAACAATCTTTTTGCAGAGCAACTTATTACACAGTTAAATACAGAGACAACATGTTATCTTGATTTGGTTTATTTTGATACCAAGCCCCTAAAACTCGCTCAGAAAAAACTTATGAGATGTTTAAACGGAAAAACGATGTTGGTTGCTCAGGCGCAAGAAAGTTTTCGTTTGTGGACAGGTGTGCTTCCTGCTAAGTGTTGAGCAATAAGTCTGCAACATGTTTTAATGTTTCATCTTTTTTGCAAAACGCGAACCGTATCCAAGGCAGACTTTTTGGTGCTTTTTTATAAAACGAAGACAATGGGATTGTTGCAATTTTATAGGTTTCAATAAGCTGTTTTGTATATAGTGTATCAGACATATCTCCAGCAAGGTGTTCGTAATTTGCGGCAAGAAAAAAGGTTCCTTCCGAATTGCTTACAGAATAGCCCGCTCTTTCTAAGATGCTTTTTAAAAAATTTCTTTTTGTCTGATAACTTTCTCTTTGTGTCTTTAAATAGTTATCTAGCCAGACTTTGTTAGACATGGCAGCGGCTAATCCTAATTGTGTAAATGGGCTTGTACAGAATACAGTTGCTTGGTGCACAAGACGGATTCCATTGGTTAAATGTGGCGGAGCGCATACCCATCCCGTTTTTAATCCTGTAAACCCAAATGTTTTTGCTGCAGAACTGACTCGTATAACAAGGTGCTGAATTTTAGGAATCGAACAGAGTGAGATGTGGCGCGCTGGTTCATAAACAAGATTTTCATAAACTTCATCACTAATAATGAGAGTATTCTTTTTTAATAATTTTGAAGCAATTCTATCGAGTTCTTCTTCTGTAAAAACCTTTCCTGTAGGGTTATGAGGAGAGTTTATAATTGCAAGTGACACCCCCGCAGCACATGCGGCATCGAATTCGCTCCAATCAACACTCCATCCGCCTCCGCGAATGCCAACCGCTGTATCTGGAGCATGGAGTCGAATCGGAACTGCAACTCCTCCTGCATTTGCAATAGCTTGGTAGTATAAATCAAATGCAGGTTCAAAAAGAAGCACTCGATCTCCAGGATTTACAAAAGCATTGATTGCACAAAAAATTGCTTCTGAAGCACCACAAGTAATTGTAATTTCTGTCTCAGGATTATAAATAACACCCGTAAATGATTCTACAAATAAAGATATTTCTTGGCGTAATCGTTCTTCTCCATGCGATGGCGCATACTGATTATGGCAAGTTAACACTTCTTTAGAGACTGCATCAATAACTTGAGAGGGGCCATAAAAATCGGGAAACCCTTGACCTAAATTAACAGCGTTATAAATATTGGAAAGCGAAGTAATTTCAGAAAATATGCTTGTGCCAGTTTCATTCCAGCGGTGTGCAATTCGACTTGATCTTTGCATTATTATACTTTCAATAAAATTTGATGATTTTTTTTAATAATTATATAAACTCATTTTATTGCGCAGTTTATATTAAAGTTTAAACTAAGTCTTTAATATAAGACATCTTTATTGTGTTATCAGGAAAACATACAGCGATCAAGTTAGGCTGAAGTTGCAGAAAGAGTTTTGCATGACAAATTTTAAAAAAGAATTAGCCAAATTTGAATATGACTTACTAAAAAAAATTCTATTAATGAGTAAAGATTGTCATACAAAAATTCTTTTAAATCTTCAAGTTTCTGGTGGCATGGATAGCATGTGCATGTTAAATGCATTTTTTAAAATATTAAATTCAAAACATTTTGAGAATAAAGAAAAATTTGTTTTCGTTGCGCAACATTTTAACCATAAACAACGAGGACAAGAATCAGAAGAAGATGTTGTTTTTGTGTCTCAATATTGCTCCCAATATAATATTCCTCTTTACGTAAATGAGTTGCAAGTTAAAGATATGAAAGCAAAAAATTTTCAAAATGATGCGCGTAACTGGAGAAAATCACAGGCAATTTCTCTTTGTCAAGAATTGCAAAAAAGCTTAAAGATAGGAAAATATTTTATTGTCACTGCCCATCATGCTCGAGATCATGTTGAAAGTGTTTTATTGCACATATTAAGAGGATGTTCTTTAAATGGGTTGGTTGGGATTCAGCAGTTTGATGAGCAAAATTTGTTTTTTAGACCATTTTTTAATATATCTTACAAGTGCTTACAAAGGTACTGTCATGATGAGCAGATCTTATTTAGAATGGATAGTTCTAATCTAAGTAATGACTATGATAGAAATTATATTAGAAACAGCATCCTGCCGCATTTTGAACATTTAAGACCCAGCTATGAGAAATCATTTCAATCATTGTCAAAGCATGTTGTAGAACATTTAGAAACTTTTGTGGAAGATGATGGCTTCGAGGAAAATCAGCAAATATTGGTTTTGAATGGAATGAGTCTGTCTGATGTATATAGAACAATCATTAATAAAAACAAAGAATTAAAAAATATTCTGGGTAGAAATGTGATGGCAAATCTTTTACATGAGATGGAGCTTCTAAAAAAAAGTAGGCTTATTCTTAAAGAAGTCAAATTAAAAAATGATTGGGTTGCTTGTTTAATGAAAGATAATGATAATATAAAGATACAGTTTTTAAAACAAAAATATTGAAAATCATGTTTCTCGACGGCTTGACTAACCTCTCATTGGTTGCAAATTGTTGAAGAGGGTGTAGAGTTCGCCTGTTTAGTAACATAAGATACTTACTACAAGTCTTAGAACTTAAGACTGCATAAAGGAAACGTTAAGGAGCTCGAATGGGTAAAGAATCCTGGGTAAAAGCTGCGTTAGTGTGGGCGGCTATTATTGTCTTATTTGTACTTTCGTTAAAATTTTTGTACAAACCACATGAAGATGTACAAAAAACATATCCGCAGTTTCAAAGCTATATTCAAAAACCAGCGGGCGATCCCCAAAGTATTATGAGTGTGAGCATTCGTTCTGATAGTATACGCGGAGACGAAATTACTGCAAAATTAAAAAATAATTCGACTATTACAACTTATGGTTCGTCCCGATGAGGGTGTACGTGGTCAATTGCGTAAAGACTTAGAAACACGTAAAGTTCCGATTAATTACGAAAAGCCAGAAGAAGGCAGTGTTTGGTTAAGCTTTATGACTCTCTGGCTACCAGTGTTGCTATTAATTGGATTATTGCTATTTTTATTTCGCAATGTTCAAGGTGCAGGCGGTAAAGCCATGTCTTTTGGTAAAAGTCGTGCAAAATTACAACCTGATAGCTCAAATAAAGTAACATTTAAGGATGTGGCAGGAATAGAAGAAGCAAAACAAGAATGCACAGAAATTGTCTCGTTTCTTAAAGATCATAAAAAATTTCAAGAAATTGGTGCACGAATTCCTAAAGGAATTTTAATGATGGGCGCTCCTGGAACAGGAAAAACCCTTCTTGCTCGTGCAATTGCTGGAGAAGCAGGAGTCCCATTTTTTACAATTTCTGGTTCTGACTTTGTCGAAATGTTTGTTGGCGTGGGCGCCTCTCGAGTTAGAGACTTGTTTGAAAATGCAAAGAAAAATTCTCCATGTATTATTTTTATTGATGAAATTGATGCAGTAGGTCGTCATCGTGGAGCAGGAGTTGGTGGTGGACACGATGAACGTGAGCAAACATTAAACCAGCTACTTGTAGAAATGGATGGATTTGAGGCGAATGATGCCGTTATTGTCATTGCTGCGACAAACCGCCCTGATGTTCTTGACCCTGCTCTTCTTAGACCTGGTCGCTTTGATAGAAGAGTGATGGTTGGTTTGCCAGATGTGAAAGGCAGAAAAGAAATTTTAGCTGTACACATGAAAAAAATTAAACATTCTGATGACATTAACGTAGAACGTATTGCTCTTGGAACTCCTGGTTTTTCTGGTGCAGATCTTGAAAATCTTTGTAATGAAGCGGCGTTAATGGCAGCGCGCAATGGTGCTAAGCGGGTTATAGAAAAGGATTTTGAAGCGGCTAAAGATAAAATCCTTATGCGCCAGAACGCAAGAGTGCTGTATTGCCTAAAGAAACAATTCGCGTCACCGCATATCACGAAGCGGGACATGCTCTTGTGTCACATTATCTAAAATCAAGAGAAAACGTGCATAAAATTACAGTCATTCCTAGAGGTCAAGCGCTGGGTGTTACTGCTTATCTTCCTTCTGAAGATGTTTATGGCTACTCTAAAGATGACCTCTTAATCAAAATTGCTTTTGCTATGGGCGGTCGTGCCGCAGAAGAAATTAAGTTTTCGCAGTTTACGACAGGTGCTTCAAACGACATTCAACAGGCAACTGATTTGGCGCGTCGTATGGTTTGCCAATTTGGGATGAGTCGATTAGGGCCAATCAATTTTGGCCAAAAGAGTGAAAATCCATTTTTAGGTCGGGATTGGGGTGAGGCTCGCAATTATTCTGAATCGTTAGCTCACGAAATTGATATGGAAGTGTCTAAAATTATAAATACTCAGTATGAGTTGGCTAAGCAAGTTTTAATCGATCATATGGATGTGTTTGAACGAGTTTCAAATATCCTTTTAGAAGTTGAAACGCTTGATAGCGAAGAATTTTTAGAAATTATTAATAATAGTGCTGATAGTGATAAAATTAAAGAAATTCAATCTAAAAAGTCGATAAGTGAAGATGAAAAAGGAGATAATAATTCGGGTACAAAATTAGATGCTCAATCGTCATCTCACCCAATTAATTCTTTAAATACAACGCCAACTCCAGCATAAAATAATCTGTAATTAAGTTGCCAAAAGTAGTCTCAAATTCTTGATAGGGGATTTGAGGTTTTTAATTTTAGTTCTAATAAAATATTTAAGGACGACTTATGTGTTTGACTGGTGCAGAAAAATTTAAAGAAATTTGTGAAGACAAACAACCGGTTTGGATGGGGATTGTTAACTTAACTCCAGATAGTTTTAGTGATGGTGGTAAATTTAATACGAAACAAAATGCCATTCAAAAAGCAATCAGCTTGGTTAAGCATGGCGCTCATATCATTGATTTTGGTGGTGTTTCTACAAGACCATTTTCGCAATGCATTGAGCCTAAAATTGAACTCGAAAGGGTTTATGATATTATTAAATCCGTTAGAAATATTTTACCATCAAAGGTCTTAATTAGTATTGATAGTTTTTCTCCTATTGTCATGAATGAACTCGCTAAAGATAGTTTGATAGATATTATTAACGATCAGTTTTCTTCTAGACGTGTAGAAAACATTGAAATCGAAAATATTACAAAAAATAGAAATGCAGCTCAAGTTGCGGCATATTATGATCTCGGTTATATCATTATGCATATGCAGGGAATTCCAAAAACAATGCAGCTTGATCCGCAATATTATAATTGTTCACAGCAAGTGTACGACTTTTTATTAGAAAGAATGCAATATGTGCAAAGCGAGGGTGTAAAATTTCTTGCTTTAGATCCAGGAATTGGATTTGGTAAATCTCTAGAACATAATATAGAACTTTTATCTGAACCATTTATTAAAAAATTAACAAACTTAAATGCCCCAATTTTAATTGGAGTATCAAGAAAATCTTTTATTGGTATGGTTCATCAAGAGCTTAATAACCCTTTATTACGTGATGAAATGTCTAAAAAATATGAGATGCAAAGCATTGCGAGTGGTGCTAAAATAATTAGAACGCATGTTATGCCAGAAGAATTAGGCTTAACATAAATAGGAATATAAATATATGGACGCTAATGAGCTTTGGCATAAAATACAAACACAAATAGACACAATTAAGCAAGAAACTGATGCTGCACATCATCCTGTTTTGCAAAGAGCATGTGATTCTATTAAACAGGCTATCGATATATTTTTTAGTGAACAAGTTGCAATGGGACTTCCCCACCCCCATCC
The DNA here is from genome assembly GCF_037081835.1 of Spirobacillus cienkowskii. Taxonomy (GTDB): domain Bacteria; phylum Bdellovibrionota_B; class Oligoflexia; order Silvanigrellales; family Silvanigrellaceae; genus Silvanigrella; species Silvanigrella cienkowskii. The sequence continues at coordinate 210,722 of NZ_CP146516.1, forward strand.
ACGCAGTCGAATTTATCGCTCAGAGCCAAGAACTTGGGATATTCGAGATTCTACATCTAAAGAAATTTTAGATCTTATCTTAAAAAAATGTAAAAAATCTAAAAAACCACCCGCATGTGTTTTTGATTTAGATGGTACTTTATTTGATGTGGGTTATAGAACTATTGGTATTTTAAAAGAATGGTTGAGCTCAGATTCACCGTTAAATTTTGATAAAAGTTTAATTCAAAAAATTTCTAAAATTAATTATAATCATGTTGGTTATAGTTTATCTCATTTATTTGAAAATTCGGGATTTGACTTACGTAATCAGCAAGTAATGAGTATTTTTTCTTCTATTGAACGGATGTGGAAGAAAAAATTTTTTGATGGAGCGTCTCTTGTAAAATACGATCAAATTTTAGAAAATTCTAATGAGTATGTAAGGTTAATTAATAATAAAAATATTGATGTTTTTTATTTAACTGGAAGATATGAAAAGACAATGCGATCCGGTACCTTAGAGCAATTAAATAAATTTAATTTTCCTTTTGTAGAAGAAAAAGTAATTTTAAAAAATAACCCTTTTGCTGATGATCAGTTATTTAAAGCAGAAGAAGTTAAAAAAATATCAGAAAAATATAATATTGTAGGTAATTTTGAAAACGAATATTTAAATTTAGCATTTATGGCATTAGAAGCAAATAATGCAGTGAATGTGATTGTGGATTCGCAGCACTCAGGACGTCTTACTCCAGTATTAGAAATTCCTATTTACAGGATTTCTGGGTTTGACTCATATTGACATCCTCCCCTCCCTAAAAACCTCCTAACGTCGATTTTTTGAGGAAGGGGATTCCCTAGATACAAAAGAAAAACTAGCTAGAATTTTTCTTTGTACGAGTCGGCCTATCATGCCCGATAGGGAACATGTTCTTGTATGCGTTGAGTATGTTTATACTCGCATTGACATCACGATCATGGATCGTATTGCACTTTTCACAAGTCCATGTTCTTACTCCAAGCCCGATCCGTGGTAGTATTTCACTACACTTTGAGCACGTCCGAGTTGAATCTCTTTCTGAAATTTCTTTGTATATTGAAGCAGCTCTAATGGCTTTGTACTTCAACATATTTTTAAACATCCCTATTCCCGAATCGAGTGATATTCCTGCTAGTTTTTTATTGCGATTCATGAATTTACAAGGAACATCACCTACAACAATAAGGGAACATTTTTTAACAAGTTTTGTAGATTCTTTATGCAAATAGTCTTGTCTTATATTGGCTACTTTTACATGCAGTTTTCTTTCTTGTTTTGACTTTGGAAGAGAATGATATTTTTTACTTTTTGATTGTTTTCTTTGTGCAAATCGTTGGCATCTTTTTAAATAGCGAAGTTTTTTTAAAGCATTTTTTCTTAAGTTTGGTCTATCAATCTTTTCACCATTTGAACATGTTGCAAGAGTTTTTATTCCAATATCAATTCCAATTTCTTTGTCTTCATCCCTTTTAATTCTGATTAATTCACTTTCAAATGCAATATTTAAATACCAATGACCGCTCTTATCTTGACAAAATGAGCCTGTTTTTATTTTTGCATCTTCTGGTAGTTCTCTTGAATTCCAAAAAGAAAATTCATTCTTATTATAGGATATTTTTCCATCATGAATTTTAATTGCAGATGATTTAAATGGTACCCATCCGAGAGATTTTTTACCACGCCAACGCAAGAGTGTTTTAAATTGTTTTCTACGTGTGATGTATTCTTGTGAAATAGCCTGAACTGTTTGAGAATGAAGACCTAGTTCTTTTGAACTTCCTGCAACTAATCTATCCATTTCTGAAGATGAAAAAAAATACGGAATAGAAATTTTTTCACCCGATTTTTTATCATCTATTAATTTAACGGATTTATTTTTAAGAGCATCTTGTTGAGTTTGTTTACAAAAATTCCATACCATATTTACAGAACGAGACATTTGAGATAGCACTCTATTTGCTTTCCCTGAATCTTTAATTCTGTAGTGATATGTTGTTATCATTAATGCTCAACTCCACCTTGGCTTTTAATATACCTTTTCAGAACATTTATAGGAGCACTGCCTACACTTACTAAGCAATAAGATGTTGTCCAAAAAGATTCTTCCCAAAGTTTTTTTTTGATTTCAGGAAATTCCTTTTTAAGAAGTCTACTTGTAGCCGATTTCATCGCATTTATATATTTAGAAAGTTCACAGTTTGGTTTTGTTCTAAGCAAAAAATGAACATGATCAGTTTCCCCATTCATTTCCTTAATTTTTACATTGTGGCTTATCCCAATATATTCTGCAATTTCTCTAAGTCGCAATAACATTTTTTGATTTGTTAAAACTTTTTTTCTATATTTAATAACCAAAATCAAATGATAGTTTAAACTAAATACAGAATGATTATTAGAATCTAACTCAATCGTCATGAATCTCCCCTATTAATTATAGGGTACTACCGATTTATTTAAATATCAAATTTTCTATATCAAAAATTAATAATTATAATTACGTCTGATTAATAGTACGGCTAAAGCCAACTTTCGACAAGCAAAAATTCCTATCGTCTTTTTGCATGCCTCGTCAGGCTTTCAATTCAACCTTGCACCGTTTGGTGCTGCGGTCTTTTAAGCTCACTTATATCCCCGGCTTTAGAAGTCGGGGCTTTACGTTCGTTTCTGGTAAAAAATTTAGCTTTATCTTTAACTATTTGCAAATATATGACATTTAATAATAGAATAATAGGAAAACTAAAACAATAACTAATACATTTAATTATATTAGTCGCAACTTTCTAAATTGTTTTTATTTATATATTTTACTAAATAATCTGTACTTACTCTTTCTAATTGTAATTCTGTTGTTAATTTTGTATCTAATTCATTAGGAATATCGCATGTTCCAATACAGTAAAATTTAATACATTTTCCTATAGTAACGCCATCAAATAATTTTGCTGGAATCTTAGATAAATTGCTATATTCTGTAATAATAACAGTGTTTAAGTTATTGTTGCTTTTAAAAAAACTATCTGAAATTTTATTTAAAAAAGTAGTGTCAATACCAAAATAATCCAAATATTTAATTTTATGTAATAAATTATTAGATATGCTATTAAAATCATTACCTGACAAATACAATGTTTCAAGTATTGCAAAATTATCAAAAATACCAACAGGTAAAGAAGTTAATTTATTTCTACTAATTATAAAATCACTTAACAATAACAAATCATCCAACAAATGGGGTTGTAATACACTTATTTTATTATTATCTAAACTTAATTTAGTTAATGAATAAAAACCTGATAGTGGACTTATATCCTCGATTTTATTTTCATCTGCGTTTGGTGAATCAGTAATATCCATTGATATTTTAAAAGTATATTTAATTTCTTGATCTGTTTTGTCACACAACCCAGCAGCTTGTGCTGTTTTGTATGCAGGCAGTTTTGTATCTGTTTGACACCAATACCTATATGTATGATTTAATAGGACAGTGAATGTGCTTTCTAAAGCGCCATCTAAACTATTACGAACTTCAATCTCACAAGGAGTAGCGGTAGTCACTGTGTTTGGAAATTTTGAGCCTTTTACTTTATTGCCATCTGTGATTAACTCAAGTGTTTTGCATACTTCGTCATTTGATTTTTTATTTAAAAAATTATATGCTAAATAATCATCTTTTAATTTTAAGTTTTTATGATCAATATAAAAATCACTCAATTCTGCTAAATTTCCAGTTGCTCCACCTAACGTTTTTTCTCCATCATTGTTTCGTGATATTTTTCCAACGCTAGTTCCATCTTTTTGTGGAATAAGATAAATAATTCTATTTTGAAAAATTGATAAATGATCATTTAATTTATGAAAATAATTTTGAAGATTACAAGAAATCATATTATCAACTTCAGGATTATCTATAATTTCTATTTTATCACCATATTCGTTTGATAAATTATAAAAAAATTTAATTTCATTTTCAATTTCATTTAGTGTGAATTTTTTGTTTTCTAAGAATTTGTTTCTATTTTCTAGTAATGAAATTATTTCAATAAATGAATTGTATTCTTCATTGGTTTTAAAATCACTTTCTTTCACATTAAATTTATTACATTCTAAATAATTAGAATTAAGTACAACATTGCTTTTAGCTAAAATTTGTTCAATATTATTACTTGAATTATAATTATTATTGCATGAATTGCATAATAAAATACATGATAAATATAATAAAAAATTTTTAAAATTTATATGTGGCATAAATATTATCTCCGATTATTTTTAACTTTATTAAATATTTATTTTAATTAATAGTTAATAAAGTTAAAACGTCAAAAAATTTCGAAGCGTCAAAATCCAAACGAATTAATTTAATTATATTCAATTATTCTAATTGATTTTTTAAATACGTTTTATACTCGATAAAAAATATACTAGATACTAAGTATCAAATATCTCATAATTTTTCAAAGTAAATGTATTATCATTGTTATTTTTTTGATAAAAATTTTATCATCCCATTAAAAATATAGCTGTGAAATGGAAATACTGTGTACCAATAAATACGACCAAATAGACCTAACGGTCTAAACGTTGCTGTTTGAACTATTATATTATTTTTATTTATTTTAAATTCTAACCAGGCTTCTCCTGGCAATTTCATTTCTGCATAAAGAAGCAATCTTCTATTTGCCTTATCTGCAACCAAAACGCGCCAAAAATCTAAAGCTTCCCCTGTTGATAATTCTGTTTGACTTTTTCTTCCTCTACGCAGGCCCACACCGCCAAATATTTGATCAATAAAACCCCTTATTTTCCAGAGCATGTTACCAGAATACCATCCATTTTGACCTCCAATTGACCATATTTTTTCAAGCGAGACTCCCACATTTTCGCTCTTTTTTTTACGAATGTCTGTAAAGCATCCATCACTTGGTACTTCCAAATATTGAGAAATTCCATCACTAAATAATTCACTGGTTAAAGCGTCTTTCCAGCTTGAAAGAACTTGGTTTTGTTCTATTTTATTGAACGCCAACTTAATAGATGTTTTATAGTCAATTAGATTTATTTTTATTAATTTATTTAAATTTGCTTCTTTACAGATTGTTTCGTTTTTCATGCTTTCTACAAGATTTTTAGCAAGAGGGTATGATGTTGCTGTTACAAAATAAAGCCAATAAGAAGAAATTTTTGGTGTCATAATAGGAACAACAAATATTTTTCTATGCAATTTTCTAAATTTAGCAAAGATTAATAACATGTTTTTATAGGAAAGTATATCTGGTCCTCCAATATCGTAACTTTTATCATATGTTTCTTTTTTTCCTATAACACCACAAAGGTAATCTAGAACATTTTTAATTGCTATCGGCTGTGTTTTTGTGTTTAGCCACTCTGGTGTAATCATTATTGGTAATTTTTCAACCAAATCTCTCATGATTTCAAAAGAAGCACTACCTGATCCAACAATAATTCCTGCTCGCAGGGTAGTTAAGGCATATGTTCCTTGAGAAAGAATATTTTCTACATTTTTTCTGGATGCTAAATGTTTAGATAAAGTGACTTCATTAATAAGTCCGCTTAAATAAATGACTTGCTTGACCTTAGTATTTTGAATTTTTTCCTTAAAATTATTAGCAGATTTTTTTTCTAGTTCTTCGAAGTTTTTTGTATTTGTAGCCATTGAATGAATTAAATAAAATGCAATATCTATATCATTTGGAATTTTATTTAAAGATAATTTATCTAAAAAATCAACTTCAATAACTTTAAGATTATTTGAATTGTATTTTTTTTCATTAAATCTTTTTTTATCTCTTACGCAACAGATTACAGAATATTTTTTATTTAATAAAACAGGAAGTAATCTTTTAGCAATATAACCTGTTCCGCCTGTCAGTAATATTTTCATTATTAATTCTTTCAAGTGATGATTTTGTTATGCTAGTTAAAAGCTGAGAAAATTATTATGAGGCTTAAAAAATAGCTATAATTTGTTAAATAATTTTTGCGAAAACAAAAATAACAAAGGCGCTACCAATGGACTAGCAAATCCAATTCATCATTTTTATATCTTACTATCATCAATTTTTTTTCTCAACTCAATCACAAAGTGTTAAACTCTTTAAGTCTTTTTGTTATGGGCAATATTTTATCCATCAGGTTTGAGTCTTCTCCAAAAAGACGTGTTAATGTTCAAGTCAAGCTTTTAAAAAATTCTCAACAGATTTTAGCTTTAAAATTGGCGATCCAGTGCGCCTTTCTGATAGTCTAAGAATTGAATTGTAGTATTAAAAGAGATAAATTTTTTATTATAATTTAGTATTTTGTATAAGGTTTAATTTTTTTTCAATACGCTTTATTTTTATAATAACAAATATAATAGAAAAAACAATATAAAAAGCTAAAAATCCATGAGAAAATTCTACAAATAATTTGTGTTCACTTAAATACATTTTTAAAATAACAAAAAATATATTTAAAATTAAAAAAATATTCTGAGTAATAGTAAGATAATAGCAAAAATATAGGTTTAATACTCTCCAGTTCTTTTTTGATTTAAAAGCAGTTTTTGATCTATAACCAAATACTTTATTGGGTTCACTATCTTTAGACAGTTGCGCAATTCCTATTATTATAAAGTAACTAAAAATATGTAATATATTATCTATGTATATTTCTATGCCAGTTAATAGTTGAGAAAGTTATTGTGAGGCTTGAAGAAATAGCTCCAATTTGTTAAATAATTTTTGCACAAACAAAATTAACAAAGGAGCTACCAATGGACTGGCAGAGCCAACTCATCACTGTATACCTTACTACCTGCGATTTCTTTTCTCAACTCTCTCCAACCTCTTTTTTAAAAATTAGTCCAAACTCAAATCCCTCGTTCACAGACCAAGAAGTCACCACTATTTACATCTTTGGAGTTTTAATGAAACAAAAAAATATAAAAGCTATTTTTAACTTCACTAAAAATTTTATTCCAAACTGGTTTCCTCACTTGCCTTCTTATGAAGGATTTTTGTCAAGACTTAATAGCTTAAGTAAACTCTTTCCTGAACTTGCAAACTTTATTTTAAAAAATAATAAATTTAAAATCCCTAAAACAAAATCCAAACCTTTTATTCTTATTGACTCTTTACCTATTATACTCACAACTGGTTTTCGGGCGCACAAGTGCAATACTGCAAACGATATTTCTGCTATTGGCTATTGCTCTTCAAAAGATAAATTTTACTATGGGTTAAAACTTCATCTCGCTGCTTTGTTTCAAAATAAAAAACTTGCCGCACCTATTGATTTTAAAATCACACCCGCCGCAACTCACGACTTAACTGCTGTTAAGAATGATCTTTTAAACTTCAAACATTCGCAAATCTTTGCCGATCGTGCTTACTGTGACAAATCAACTAAAAAAAACTTGAATCAAATAAACTCTAAATTACACACACCAATTAAACTCTCTCGGAATAAAAAAACTCTTTCTAGTGATGAGAAAGTTTATTCTAAATCTGTTAGCTCTATTCGGCAGTCCATTGAAATCCTTTTTAACTGGTTAATTGAATCCAGCGGTATTCAAATCGCATCAAAAGTTCGATCGACTAAAGGCCTTATCGTCCATGTTTTCGGACGATTTTCTGCCTGCCTGTTTAACTACTTATTCAAATTCTAATTGATTTTTCTCAACTATTAATTGGCATATTTCTATTTTTTATTCTCCTTAAATATAAATAAATTTTGGAGTAATGAGATTTAATCTTGTATATTTTGCTTTTTAATACGTCAATATAAAAACCAGAAAATTTTTAATAATTGAAAGCTAATACTTTTGGTCATCTACTTCAACGAATAATTTTTTTGGTTAGTTTATTGTAAAATTTTTTAAAGTTACTTTGATTATGGAGTGTTATAATGATTGACAATATTTTTTTTAATATTTATTTAAAAGAAGAAGAATTTTTTTGTCTTAATATTGTTGATATATATATTTTCTTAATTGATAAATGGATATAAATTTTGTATAATTCTAAAAAATGGAGAATTTTCTTATATGAACAATAAGATTTTGTCAATAATTAATTGTATAAATATCCAAAAAAATATTTGCATTAAAGATATAAAAAAAATATTTGATTCAGATGAATATAGATTAAATTTGGATGATGTAATGCCATACTTAACAGATCCTTGCGAAAATCCTTATAATAGAAAGGTTATTTATAATTCTGATTTGTATGAGCTCATTTTAATGACTTGGAAAAAAGAAAAATACTGCTTACCTCATGATCATGGAATTTCAGAAGGATTAGCTTTTGTATTAAATGGGAATGTTAAAAACGTAAGTCTAAATTTAATAGACAAAACATTAAATATTCTAGAATTTAAAAAAGGAGATAGTTTAATAATTCATAAAAACTTAATTCATGCTATGAAATCAATAGGAACAGAAACACTAGTCACAATGCATTTCTATACACCAAGTATTTCTAATATGAGAGTGTTTGATGTAAAGAATAAAAAACAATGTATTGTCAATGATAGTTGTGGGGCATGGTGGCCAAAAGATGAGAATCAAATTATAAAATTTGAAAATTTTGATAAAAGAATGTTGATCTTTTCAGATCTATTTATTGATGAGAATTAATATAAATAATTTTCATATTTTAAAAATTAGAAATTAATATTAAAATAAATGGAGTCGTTAATGTCTGTAAGATATTTAGTACTTTTGGGTGCAGATCAATTTTTGCGTGAAAGAATGATTGTTGCAGCCTTACGAAACTTTAATTGTAAGGTTATTGCAATAGTAAAAAACAATGTTTATTTAAAAAATCGATTTTTAGATGACTTATTGCAAGCAGATCCTACAAATAGTGCAGAATGTATCCAGGCTTTACAAAGTTTTTTGCTTTTAAAACCTGGATCGATCATAGGTATTGTTCCATGTAATGATTGGACTCTACTAGCGGCTACGAATATTTCAAATTTTTTTAAATTACCTAGTTTAAGTTTAGATACAGTTATAAAGTCTCGCGATAAATTTAAAATGAAAAATGCATTTTTACAAAGTGATTTACCAATTCCTAGAATTTTTGAATTTAAAAATTTTGATGAGCTAAATTTTTTAGCAAAAAAACTAAATTATCCAGTTGTAATTAAACCCAAAGATTTTGGTGGAAGTGGCGGGGTTATAAAAGTAAATTCTGAAGAAGAATTATTTTCTGCATTTAAACATTGTTCTGAAATTTTAAATCAATATTTTGAAATTTTTAATATTTCAAAAGAAGAATATGTGGTAGAAGAATATATTTCTGCAAAAGATGAAATTTCTGTAGAAATATTTGTTCAAAACAATGAAAAGCACGTTATCGCTGTGACTGATAAATACTTAGGCGAAGAACCTTGGTTTGCTGAAATTGGCCATGTTGTGCCTTCAATTTATACTAATAGTAATTTGGTAAATGATATTGCGATTAAAGCGGTTGATGCTTTAGGAATTGATAAAGGTATGTGTCATGTAGAAATGAGAATAACACCAAATAATAATGTTTATCTCATGGAGGTAGGCGCTCGACCAGGTGGTGATGGAATTATGGATCTGGTTGAGCGAGTTTATAATATTAATCCATATTATTTGCATATCGCTGCTTGGCTTGGAGAAAAAGTTAACTTCGACAATATAAAATTAACAGAGCCACAGGGAAGCGCTGCTATTGCTTTTTTAAAAGCTCCAGTGGGTAAAATTTTAAAAATAAATCCTTTAAATAATTATCCTAAAGAAATGCTATCATTGTATGTCAATGCTAAAATTGGTGATATTTCTGAAAATGCAACATGCTGGCGCTCTCGTGAAGGTATTGCTGAATTTTATTGGAATAAAAAATTTGATCGCAAAATAACTGATCATCTAGAACTTGCAAATAAAATTTCAAATGAAATTTTTGAAGTGGAAAAATTATAATGCCAATAATTAAATACCAATTAATATTTGATGGTTCGTAACTATTAATTGGTATATTTATTTTATCTTGTAATTTAAGAAAAAATATAGAAAATAAATTTTTTAGATGATCATTCAATTAGCCACAATATTATTTTTAAAGAATATTGTGGCTAATTGATGAAAAAAATCAATATTAAAATTTTTTTCTAGTTTTTAGACGCCGCAATTAAATTTAATGCACTACCTGCTTTAAACCAACCAATTTGTTGATCGTTAAAAGTATGGTTGAGCATAATATTTTCTGACGCGCCATCAGAATGTTTAATAGTTAAAGTTAATTGCTTACCAGGAGCAAGCTCTTTAACATTAATAGAGAACGTATCGTCTTCGCGAATTTTTTCGTAATCAGCAGGTGTTGCAAAAGTCAGAGGGAGCATTCCTTGTTTCTTTAAGTTTGTTTCGTGAATGCGCGCAAAACTTTTAACAATAATTGCTTTGCCGCCAAGATGACGAGGCTCAAGTGCTGCGTGCTCGCGTGAACTTCCTTCTCCATAGTTTTCTTCACCAATAACAATCCAGCCTATACCTTTGGCTTTATAATCGCGTGCGGTTGCTGGCACTGCACCTGTTGCGCCAGTGACTTGATTTTTAACTTTATTGGCTTCGCCGTTAAAAAAGTTAATGGCACCAATAAGCAGGTTGTTTGAAATATTATCAAGATGGCCGCGGTACTTTAACCAACTTCCTGCCATAGAAATGTGATCGGTTGTGCATTTGCCTTTAGCTTTAATAAGCAAACGAAGTTCATTGAAGTCTGAACTTAAATTAGGAGCTTTAAAAGGACTTAAGGCTTCTAGGCGGTCGCTTTTGGAGTTGATATTGACAACAATTTTTGAGCCATCTGCCGCGGGAGCCACATAGCCATGTTCGTCTTTAACAAAACCTTTTATTGGCAGATCAAGCCCCTTAGGAGTTTGTAAAACAACCTTTTCACCTTTTTCATTGGTAACAGGCTCTTTTGTAAAATCGATACTGAGATCGCCTGCCAATGCAAAACCAATGACTGTTTCTGGCGAAGCCACAAATGCGTGTGTTTTCGGGTTGCCGTCATTGCGGGCGGTAAAGTTGCGGTTAAAGCTTGTGACAATCGAGTTTTTTTCTTGCGCTCCGTGGCGTTTCCATTGCCCAATACAAGGACCGCATGCATTCGCCATCACGTTAGCGCCAAGTTTTTCGAGCACGCCTAATTGACCATCGCGTTCTATTGTTGCCCTAACCTGCTCGCTACCTGGAGTGATTAAAAATTCACATTTGGATTTTACCCCTTGGGATGCTGCTTGTTTGGCAACAGAAGTCACTCTGTCGATATCTTCGTAAGAAGAGTTTGTGCAAGAGCCTATGAGTGCTGCGCTGAGTTTGCTTGGCCAGTTATTTTCTTTTACGGCCTTTGCAAAAGCAGAAATAGGTGTTGCGAGATCTGGGGTAAACGGACCGTTAATATGTGGTTCAAGAGTGTCAAGATCAATTGTTACCACTTGATCATAGTAATTTTCTGGATTTTGTTCGACTTCGGGATCGGGTTTAAGGTAACTTAAAATGTCATTGGCGGCAGAGGAGATTTCTGCTCTTTCAGTTTTTTGTAAGTAGTCGGACATACGCGAATCGTATGGGAATAGTGATGTTGTTGCTCCAATTTCTGCACCCATATTGCAAATTGTACCCTTGCCTGTGCATGATAACGAAGCTGTTCCTGAGCCAAAGTATTCGACAATTGCGCCAGTTCCGCCCTTAACGGTTAGAATGCCTGCAAGTTTTAATATAACGTCTTTAGGGGATGCCCAGCCTTTTAATGCGCCAGTTAATTTAACGCCTATAAGCTTTGGAAATTTTAGTTCCCAAGGGATTCCGGCCATGACATCCACAGCATCTGCGCCGCCAACGCCAATTGCAATCATGCCTAGACCGCCTGCGTTAGGAGTGTGGGAGTCGGTGCCAATCATCATACCGCCTGGAAATGCATAATTCTCAAGAACAACTTGATGAATAATACCTGCTCCAGGTTTCCAGAAGCCAATGCCATACTTTTTGGACACATTAGCAAGAAAATCGTAAACCTCAGCATTTTCTTTATTGGCTGTTGCAAGATCTGTTTTTGCGTTGATTTCAGCCTGAATGAGGTGGTCACAATGTACTGTAGAAGGTACAGCAACCTTAGGAATGCCCGCAGACATAAACTGTAGTAAAGCCATCTGTGCTGTGGCGTCTTGCATTGCAACTCTATCTGGAAAAAAATCGACGTAGTCTTTGCCTCTACCAAATTTATTGAGTTCTGTACCCTTTCCTCCGTGAAGAGGTTTTAAATGGGCATATAAAATTTTTTCTGCGTAGGTCATTGGTCTGCCAAGGAGCTTGCGCGCAGCATCTACATGTGATGCAAAGTTGGCATAAACTTTTTTAATCATATCAATATCTTGTACCATAAATCCTCCGAAATAGACACGAATAATGTTTGTCTGTTTAAAATGCGTGCCTTATTTATAGTCATATAGCGTTGTCGGTAGTTATGAAACAAAGTTCAAAACAATAATTTCTTATAAGATATAAAAAATCTCAATATCTACCGGCAAATAGTAAGCGGTAGAAAATTTTTTTCAAAAAAGCTTGACTCTTTCTCGCTGAAAGAATACTTACCCGTTCACGGAAGAAATGGCCCTATCGTCTAGAGGCCTAGGACACCGCCCTTTCACGGCGGTAACACCGGTTCGAATCCGGTTAGGGTCACCATTTTTTTTAAAAAAGCCAGCTTTAAAAGCTGGCTTTTTTGTTTTCTATGTTTTTCTTATGCGTGCTAACATTGTAGTTAAAATTTCTTTTTGTTAAAAAAGATTGTTTAATATGTAGACCCTTTCGTCTAGTCGGTCCAGGGACATCACCCTTTCACGGTGAAAACATGGGTTCAAGTCCCGTAAGGGTCACCAAATTTTAAGCAACTGAAGAGGTTTTCGGAGGTAAGTTTTGGTCAATAATCAAATCACCAACTTTTGCTTCTAAAAAGATTTTAAATAACTCTCCGTCTAGTTTTCCATTTTTCACTTCGGCCTCTAAAATATTAAACGCGCGATCATACGGAATCGCTTTTTTGTAAGGTCTGTCTCGTGCAACAAGAGCATCAAATACATCAGTTATTGCCATCATTCTTGCTTGGACAGGAATGTTTTTCCCTTTTAAACTTCTTGGATATCCTGAGCCGTCTAGTCTTTCGTGATGGCCGTAAACAATTTCTGGAATATCTTTTAAATCGATGGACCATGGAATTTGGATTAAAAAATTATACGAATGTGTAACATGGCTTTCAATTTCACGACGCTCAGAGTCGCTTAAAGATCCTCTTTTAATACTAAGGACTTCTATTTCTTTAGGAGTTAATATTGGCAAAGATTCTTGACCTACAATTATTTTTGTTGCGGCCATTTCTGATATTTTTTCAAAAAATTCTTGACTTAATACAGAAGGTTCATTGACATCAAGAATGATTTCCCAGAATTTTCCAAGTTTATTAGCTGTTTCATTGATTTCTTTTTTTATTTTGTCTAAATCTACTTGTTGTGGTGATTCATTTTTTATCATTAATTTATTTATATAAGATTCAAGAATATTAATATGAAGCTTGTCAGTAATAGCTGATAGCCTTGATTTGATTCTTTCTAATTCATGAGGAAATAGTTTTTTTTCTTTATTTAAAATGTGTTCTCTAACACCAATTTTTCCAAAATCATGTAGTAATGAAGCATAGCGAATTTCTTCTACCTGAATTTTAGAAAATTCTAACCCTGCATAGATACCGCTATGGGTTTTATTAACCGCTTCGGCAAGACCAACCGTTAATGTTGCAACTCTTTCGCTATGTCCTTTTGTAGTTGGATCTCGAGATTCAATAGCAATAATACTTGCAGCAGTGAATGATTCGAAAACATTTTTTAAATCGTTGATTAGTTTTGTATGTTCTAATGCAATAGCTGACTGGTTTGCAATTGATTCTAGTAAATCTAAATCATGAGAATAAAATTTAGTTACGTAATTATCAATGTCAGTTTTATTATCAAGTAAAATTTCTTTATCTACTCGTTTATTTATGAGTAAAATAAATCCTTCTATTTCTCCAGAAGGAAACATAATAGGGAAGGCGCAATATGATTTTATTTTGTATGTTTTTTGGTCAAACATAATTTCTGGTAATTGAGAGAACTTTTTAACCAGATTATTTGTCGAGTCAATATTTTCTTCTCCCACCCATGATATACTAGTTTTTTCTTCGACTATAAATTTTGCAATTTTTGAACAATCAGAATCTAAGCAGTTCTTTTTTAAATGTATTTTTTGTCTGTTTAGAATTTTATTTTTTTGCGTAAATTTTATTGATTTATTTAAAAGATTAATTGTGCTTAATTGTTTGTTAGAATTTGTATCAATTGAATTTTCTTTTGTAAAAATAAATCCTGCATCAGCATAAGTAATTTCCATACTTTTTTTTAAAACTAATCCCAAAAAATCTTCTGCAAAAAAATTTTTATTAGTTATTGCTTTACTAATATCTTTCATTGCTGTGCTTTCTATTTCTCGAAGCATAGAAAATGTGGATAAGTATTGATAGCTTGAATGTAAGAATAAATTATAAATAGTTTCTTTGAGTTCTTCGTAAAATATTTTTTTTGAATAAGGAGATTTTAGATATTTAATAATTTTTTCGTTTTCATATAAAGAATATGTTTTTTTTCTTAATTTAATAGTTGGTATATCAAATGGATCTTCAATTAAAAATATTCCAATGTGCTTGGTGTTTGTTCCAAATTCTATATATTTTGTAATGTTTTTTTTATTATAAATATATTGCTGTGGTGTCATAACGAGTATTTTTAACTTTTCAGGATTAGATATTTTTTCTGAAAGTTCATTATCAATATTAACTGATTTAAAAGTAACAGATAAATCTTTTGTAGAAAAATCTTTAACTAAATAATCAACTGTTTTATAAAATAATAAAATATCAATTTTGCGATAGGGTGAAAGAGGCACTCTAAGCACTCCCATTGATAAAATTTTTCGTAACTACTCAAAAAATTTATCGGTAAGAATAAAAAAAAATTTTATTTACAAAAAATTGGCGCTAGGAATCAATTTTAATTATCGAAACGGGCAAGATTGTGAAATGAAGTATAGCTACTTTGAAATGCAAGTTTGACAGTATCCATCGCGCCGTGCCTGTTTTTGCCAATAATAATTTCTGCGATGCCTTTGTCGGGCGATTCTTTATTATAAACCTCATCTCTATAAACAAATAAAATTTGATCGGCATCCTGTTCTATAGAGCCAGACTCTCGAAGGTCAGAAGGCCTTGGGCGTTTGTCTGGGCGTTGTTCCAGTCCGCGATTAAGCTGAGATAAAGCGATAACTGGGCAATTTAATTCTTTTGCCAGAGATTTTAGCCCCATACTGATAATTGAAATTTCTCGTTCGCGGCTTTGATTGCCTTTTGCTGAAGGATTTGCAGACATGAGCTGAAGATAATCGACAATGATCATATCGAGTTTGCCTTTTTCCCTTTTGACTTTTCTGCAGCGGCTAGCCAGATCGATAATACTTATGCCCGGCGAATCATCGAGTAATAGTTTATCTGTCTGAAATGATGCTGCTTCAGGATAGAGTCTGCCAAGATCTTCACTAGACATTTTGCCATCTCGAAACTTATGCGACTCAATTTTAGCAGCAGTGGCAAGCATTCTTTGCATTAACTGCGCATTGCTCATTTCAAGACTAAAAAAAGCAACTGTTTTTTGATGAAGTAAAACAGCATTGGCTGCAAAGTTTAATGCTAAAGACGTTTTACCCATTGCTGGACGGGCTGCTAAAATAATGAGATCAGAGGGTTGAAAGCCAGCCGTGATTTTGTCTAAATCAGTAAATCCGCTTGCTATACCAGTAATTTTACCAGGGTTCTGAAATATTTTTTCTAGATCTAAAATTGTTTCTCGAACGACTTGGGCTGCAGGAATAAGACCTGTTACAATTCGAGATTCTGCCAATTGCGTGAACTTAGATTCCGCATAGCTTAAGAATTCATCGACATTGGCGCCAGCAACTCTTTTGCCTCGAGCAATAATATCTGCGCATGCTTCTATAACAAGCCTGAGTTCCCAATATTTTTTAACTTCTTCGAGCCAATAATCGAGTAATTCGGGACGGGAATTAAATTCGAGTAATTTGCGGACACCCTCTAAGTCGCCCACCTTAAGGTTGTCCCCTTTTTCTCGCAGTTTTCCATATACTAAAGTAACATCTGCGGGGCGATTTTCTACAATAAGTTCACGGATAGCTGTAACAATTATTTGATGCTGTGGATCAAAAAAATAATGAGAAACGAGTTTTTCTGTACACCCAAAAACGCTTGAAGGTGTTGCTAAAATTGTTCCAAGAACGGCTTGCTCAGCTTCTCGAGAATGAGGCAAGCCAGTAATTGAAGGAGTATTCTGTGGTGTTGAAATCATGTAAAGGAACCTATTAACCTACCAAATTATCTTGAGATAGCCTGATGAATACTCCAAAAAAATTACTGATTGACTTCTAAATTATTCTCAACAAGAGATGGCAGCTGCCTGTTTTGATTAAAAGCACTCGCGATTCTCATTGCCTTTCGTAAATCCCGGGGCTCAATAGCAAACTCCTTAAGCTTACGGTGTAAAGTATTTCTGTTGCATCCAAGTACTTCAGCCGCTTTGCTTTGATTGCCTTTGGTTTTTTTTAATACCAACGCAAAAAGAGGTCTTTCAACGTGAGCAAGAACTGTCCTTAAGGTATTACTTGGCGAATCTTCTTCTAATTTTTCAAACAAATTAAAAAGTTTCCAATAAACTAAGTTTTCAAGACTCGTTTCCTCGATAAACATTTTGTATTCATCAGGGCAAGAAGAAAAATTAAGAAGTTTTTCGTTAACCATAGTGGAGTTTTCTATTTCGTCCGCAGGTCCTTGAACAGATGCTCCCTCTATTGTTCTGTGTAGGTTTTCAGAATTCATGTAATATTCCTTTAAAACAATTATAAATTCCTAGTTGAAGTAGGACAGTGTCAACATATTGGGACGGAGAAGCCTCAACTTCAGTTAACTCTATTAATGGCACATCGATTGGTTTAACACGAGAGTTGGAAGTGTCAACCAATGAGGCAGAAGTTAGAGTTTGTCTTGATTTGCAAAAGAATTCATTTTAGTGTACCCCGCCGCTATTTTTGAGGGCAAATAATTTTAAAAAAGAGGAATAAAATGGGTTTTAACTGTGGAATTGTTGGATTACCCAACGTTGGAAAATCAACTCTATTTAATGCTGTCACAAGAACTGCCAACGCCCAGGCGGCTAATTATCCTTTTTGTACGATAGAGCCAAATGTTGGGCGTGTTGCTGTGCCTGATGAACGTCTAGAAAAGATTAATCAAATTGTGAATGCAAAAAAAGTTGTGCCAACTTTTATGGAATTTGTCGATATTGCGGGACTTGTTAAAGGAGCTAGCCGAGGCGAGGGTCTTGGCAATCAGTTTTTAGGGCATATTCGTCAAGTTGATGCCATTGTTCATGTTGTGCGTTGTTTTGATGATTCAAATATTACCCATGTTGATGGCACTACAGATCCCGCTCGAGACGTTGATACTATTAACACAGAGCTCATTTATTGTGACTTTGAAACCGTTACAAAAAGTATTGATAAAATGGCGCGTTTGCTAAAAAATAACGATAAAAAAATATTAAGTTCTTATGAGTGTGCTCTGAGGCTAAAAGATCATCTCGAAGGTTTAAGACCAGCTCGCTCATTTAAAGAAAATAACGAAGTTGAGCAAGAATATATACAAAGCCTTCATCTCATTACCCGGAAGCAAGTTCTCTATGCTGCAAATGTAAATGAACATGAATTGGCTAATGATGGAGAAACTTCTAAGCATGTTCAGGTGCTGCGTGAGGTGGCGCAAAAAGAAAATGCTAAAGTGGTAGTCGTTTCTGCGCGTTTAGAAGAGGAACTTGGTCAATTAGAACCAGACGACGCGCGTATGTACATGGACGATTTAAAAATTAAAGAATCAGGTTTAGATAGACTTATTAAAGCAGGGTATTCTTTGCTTGGGTTAATGACTTATTTTACAGCAGGTGTTCAAGAAGTGAGGGCTTGGACTGTTCCAAAAAACTGTAAAGCTCCACAGGCCGCAGGCGTTATCCATTCTGACTTTGAAAAAGGATTTATCTGCGCTGAAGTTTACGCATACGACGATTTGGTGCGTCTAGGAAACGAAGCAAAAGTGAGAGAAGCTGGGCTTTACCGTAAAGAAGGGCGTGATTATGTTTGTAAAGATGGTGATAT
Source organism: Spirobacillus cienkowskii (assembly GCF_037081835.1). GTDB lineage: Bacteria > Bdellovibrionota_B > Oligoflexia > Silvanigrellales > Silvanigrellaceae > Silvanigrella > Silvanigrella cienkowskii. The sequence goes on from NZ_CP146516.1 coordinate 229,078, forward strand.
AATGAACTTTCTTTTCAATGTGTAGCAATACCATTTTTAAAGCATAACGAATTAATTGGACAACTTTCACATTTTGGTTTTTTGGCAGTGCAATGATATCTACCATGAAAAATAAGGACATGATGTGCTTTTAATAAAAATTTTTTAGGGATTATTTCTAATAATTTTTTTTCAATTTTTAAGCGATCATCTGTTGTTTCAACAAGGCCAATTCTATTTGATACTCTTGCAACGTGAGTGTCTACTGCCATTGTTGGTTGTTTAAATAAAACATTTAATACAACATTTGCAGTTTTTCTTCCGACCCCAGGTAATTCTTCAAGATTTTCTCGAATTTTGGGAACTTCTCCATTATATTTTTCGATTAAAATTTTTGAAAGAGCAAGACAATTTTTAGCTTTCGTTTTTGCAAGTCCAATGCTTTGAATTATTTTTAAAAAATTAGTCTCTCCAATTTTAATAAGATCTTGAGCAGAAAAATTAGGTTGTGAAGAAAATAAAGGCTCTAATGCTTTATTGACTGATTTGTCAGTTGCTTGTGCACTCAATACTACGGCAATTAGTAATTGAAACGAATTAAAATGAATCAATTCGCATTGTGCGTCAGGCCATGTATTTGAAAGAGTTGTAAAGATTTGATTTATGGACTTTTCTGATTGGTTCATTTGGCGTAACCCCAGTTTTTTAAAGCATTTTGTAGTGTTTCACCAGCGTGAATTGTTGATAAGGTTACAGACTTTTCTGTTGAAATTAGTTTTTTAATGACAATTGGTTTTTCGTTTTCTATATAATTTAAATTAACAATTGAATTTGGCGGTGGAAAAAAAGCGCATAAGTTATTGTTTAAAATATTTGATACTTCAGATAACTCAATTTTATTTCCATTAGAACACATGATAGCACTTATATCTTTCATTAAGGATATATCTTCAATTATTAGTTTGTGTAAATTAAAAGAAATACTCTCACCGTTTTTTATAAAGCCTTTAAAATTTAATTCTGAATAATTATTAAATTCATTTTGCGAAAATTTAATGGTATTTGGGTGATTCTGTTCAAAATTTTCTATAATATTATTTGGATTTTTAATTTTAAATTTCATTTCAAAAAGTCCGTTATAATGTGGTTCTATTATAACCTTGCTAGAGTAAGGTGAATTTTGATAATATTCTTTTCTTATTTTTTTTAAATTGTTGCTAGAAATATTTGGTAAGATATTATCTGTCTGTTTATTAAAATTTATTTCTTCAAAAATTTCTGGTTGAAACCAGGATAATTTTTTTCTAAATATCGAATTGCTCGTTAATAATTTAACTTCATCTCGAGACAATTGTTTAATGTATTTTATAGGATTGTTTTTAAAGCTTTCTCCCCAATAGAGCATCCCCATATAATCAAAACTTTCAAAAAATAATTTATCTCTTTGAGAGAGAATAGTAGAAAAATTTTTGTTATTAATTTTAAAAATGCTTTCAGAAAAATTAATCCCTTTCCAGTTATTGTTGGTTTCTATTCCTCCTAATAAGTGATAAATAGTTGGAAAAATATCAAGATGTGCAGTAGGTTCAGTAACAATTTTATCTGACACCACATCTTTTTGTGCTAAGTGAAAAATAAATGGTACTTTAACTTCTTCATCAAATAAAGAATGTCCCTTATCGGCGTAAGAGCCGAAAGTATTATTTTCAATCCCTTTTAAGTAATACCAAGGTTTGTAATCCATTTGAATGCCATGGTCGGATGTAAAAACAATATCAACTTCATCTTGAATATTTAAATCTTTTAGCTTTTTTAAAATATTTGCAAATTCATCATCAAAAAAACGAGCAGTTCCTTTGTAAAGTTCTTTTCTATAATTTACTCCAAGTGGACTCGATAAAAATTGTGCAACATCTAATTTTTCAAATGGAGGCCGAAAAGGACCGTGAGTTGTATTATAATGAACATATAAAAAGAAGGGAGCATCGCCATACATTTCTAGCCAAGATCCTAGGTGTTCTGTTGTTTGCCGAGTTTCATATTGTTCTGCTTCAGAAATTATGGCATTATGAAATCCTAAATCTGCACCACCCTTTAATGCTTCTGTTAAAAAAGAGACCATTCCAATTGCACCAACTCGATACCCGAGTTTTTGAATTTCTGTTGCCATTAATGGTATATTTTTATTATTAAATTCTTTTCTCATTTCATCGCTTGCGCCATATGAAAGGCTTATGCTTCCTATTTCTCTAATATATAAAGATGTCATTAAAGAAAAAATACTTGGAACAGTCATGTTACTTTGAGAACGATGTTGAATAAATTTAATACTATTATTTTCAGAAAACCTATTTATGTTAGGCATTATATCTTTATTGTAGGCAATATCTGCTTTTAAAGCATCTACAACAATAAAAATCATACCTCTACGTTTTGGTGGATTTAGAACTACATGCTCAAAACTAAAATCACCTAAAACAAAAACACAATTATTATTTGTTACATCAATACTTTTATCTTTTGCCAAAGAGTCGTTGCTATTATAATATATATTATTTTTTTTACTAGTAATATTAGAGATACTTTTATCAGAAATTTCTAAAGAAGATGCGATAATTTTCTCGGGAGGAAATTTTAAATTAATAATAAACTCATCAATTTGTCCACCATCTGGGTAAGAGTTTGGAACAAAGCGCTCATATAATCCAGCTTTAATAGAGTTAGGGTCTCTATTCGGCAATCTTTTTGGGGTTGATTTGATAAAACTTGTTAATAACTTTCCATTTTGATCTTTAATGTCTAATTGACATTGATATGTTTTCCCATCAAATGATGGGAGTAAATAATACTGAATTCGGAGTCGATTTCCTTCTTCAATTTCAATGTCAACATTACGATTTTTTTGAATTGTAATTGGTTTTTCATCTCCCACTATAAAACCTCTTACAAAATTAAGTTTATAAGGATAATAACCAATTCCAAAATGACTTAAACCTGCAGGAGAATTTTTTTCTAAAACAGGAGTATTATAAACACCTCTTTCATTATTTTCATTTAGGTAATGATAAGTAGAATTATTTATGTCTTTTTCTGTAAAAGGCGATTCTGTATACAACCAATCAACTTTAAAATTAGAATTTTTAGATAAATGTGTCGTTATATTGTTAAAAGGTATCCTTTCAGGAACTGGAAAAATACATCTAATAATAATAAAAATTAAAATAGGAATAATGATAATAAAAAATGCGACTGTTGTTTTTCCGGCTATTTTTAGCCAAAATTTATTTTTTAAATATAACTGGTAAAAATTTTCAAAAATTCTTCTAAACCAAAGCGGACCAAATTGAATTGTATATCTTTCTCCTTTAATTTTATAAATTATTAAAGTTCTTTCGTATGCTGAAAGTGCATTTAACGATATATTATTTTTGATTTTTTTAAAACCAGGAAGGTTTATTCCAAAAACTGACATTTTTAAAACAATTCTTCCATAAAAATGGGTTAAAGAAAGTTTTAATGCAATTAAAGGTCTAAAAATTATTATAAAATAATTTTTTTTATTTTTTGAATTTTTCATTTATTTATATTTTCCGAATAAAAAAATGTTTTTTTAGAGTTTTTTACAATTTCAATTCCTCTAGATGATAAGTATGCATTCATGTTATTTAACATTTGAAGAGATATTTTTTCATAATTATCATTAATAAATTTATTTGACAAAAGATTATTTTCTGAATTTTTATCTGATCTTAAGTAAAGCGATAAATTAACACCATTTTTATCTGTTCTAGCAATAAGCTTATAAGTAGCATTAACCCATGAGCGTTCTTTAACGCCAGAAATAGGTTGATTATAATCTGATTGAAGATAAAATTCATTATTAAAACCTTCGTCTATAGATAAGATTTCAAAAATCTTGGGATAATTAATTCTTGCTTGGCCTTCTGGGGATAAATAACCAGAAGTAAACCATATTCCTGATTCTGTGTAAGCAGTATTTGCTGGAAAATTATTACCAAAAGAATTATAATCAAAAATATCTACACCATCTACATTTTTATAATCAAAATTTAAATTTATTCTTTTAGATATTGTTGGGGCAATATCAATGCTTCTAACAATACTTATATTTGATTTATTAAAATTAGCAACCTTCGCTTTGCCATTTAAAGAGATAATTAATGGTGTTACAGAAGAAAACTCTCCTCCTACACCATCTCCATGCCCCAATCCTAAAGAGCCATCATAAAGATTTTCTCCATGATCTCCAAATACTAATATTACCGAATTTGTTAACCATCCTTTATTTTTCAATTCATAAAAAATATTTTTTAAAGTATTATCAATACAATTAAGTCCACCATTGTAAAGTTCAATTGTTTTTTTCTTTGTTAAATAAGGGACAGAATCAGAGGAAATTTCTCCAGTAATTGGATTTTGATCGGGTTTTTTTATAAAAATAAACTCGCCATTATCTTTAATATTTTGAAATTTAGAATACCAAGGCCCTGGTACCGCATAGGGAAAATGTGCTGTAGAAAAAAAAGTTGTTAAAAATATTGGTTGAGTTGATTTTGAGTATTTTTTAAGTAATTTTGTTACAGTATGAAAAATTAATTTAGGATCTGCAATTTCTGGTGATTCGAGTATAGAAGAAAATATGTTTTGCATATTTGGCAAAATTAAAGCTGATTTTAAAGGTGCAAAAAATGAAATAATATTATTTTCTAAAAGCGTTGTTAAGTTTAAGGTTGGCGCAACAATTTTTGAACCTCCAAAAAGGTACCTTGGAAAAATATCGCCTGCAAAATCAGATACAAAAAGAGTATTGTATCCGCTGTCTTGTGCTTTTTTAAAAACCGTTTCTGCTTCGCTCATTCGAGGGCTTCTATTTGGAAACATGTGTTTTATTTGTGTGCTTGATGCATAGTTACCGGTTGCGATTTCTACCCAGCTTGGAAAAGTTCTTGGTATACCAACAATCATTGGTTTAACAAAATCTGCTTGCTTTTTAAATTGATGTAAAAAAGGCATCACATAGGAGTATTGTGAGTTTTCTACCCTATCATATCGAAGGCTATCAATTGCAAAAATAAAGACATGAGGTTGTTCTTGGTTAGTGTGATTTTCAGGTATGTTTGTATCAAACCAAGACGATATTTGATATAGAAATATTGATCCAATTATAACAAAACCTATTAAGTGAATACCTTGGAAAGAAAATATTTGAGACTCATAATCAAGTTTTTCAATTAATATTGAAGACTGCGCCTTTTTTACAAGTTTGCTTTGTATTACAAGCTGCTTCATTAAAGTAATAAGGTTAACAGTAAATAAAATAAAAACCATAATAAAAGGAAACCATTCTATTAAAATTCTGATAAAAGAATGTTCTGGTAAACTTGAAAAATATTCAATATAAGAACGAAGTGATTCAAATAAATTAAAAATAATAAAGTTTTCTGTTGTACCAGGATACATCGTACCCATTCTAATGACTAAAGATAAGAAAAATAGTAATCCAAACAAAAATTTATATTTATTTTTTAATGAGAAGCTTAATATTTGTAATGAAAAGCAACATAATAAAACAATAAAAATTATTTTTAATACTATAGAAATAACAAGTTTAGGACTGTACTTTGATAGTTCTATAAAAATTTTTGAAACATCTTGATCCATATAAGTTATTTTTGAAGAAAAAAATAAAGTAACAGACAAAAATGATAGCAAAAATATAAGAGTCCCAGTTGTATACTTAACAAAAAATTTATCTCGCTTCTTTAGCGTCAACATATTAACACCTTATAAACATATCAAACGTAACACACATGATAATATCTCCAAAAGGTATCCCTTTGAATGGTACTTGATTCAGGGGTACTAGCTTGGAGAGATACATGAAATTGCCTAAAATATACGAACATTTTAGACAGGGGCAAATATTTACTATTGAAGAAGCTCGTGACAAACTTAAAACATCTGGAAATACTTTAAGAAAAAGGCTAAGCGAACTTTCTTCAAGAGGGTACATTTTTCCAATACGGCAAGGATTATATCGTGTAGCCAAAATTGGAGAAAGGCCAGAACTAGAAAAAAGCTCTCCATTTGCTGTGGCGTGCAAAATTACTCCCTTTTCTTATATTGGATTCCATTCGGCATTATTATTACATGCTAAGGAGACACCTAAAGAAAATGATACGATTTATGTTGTAAGTCCAACAAAATTCAATTCTTTTAAATTTGAAGGAGTCAATTATTTTTGGAGCCAAAGTCCTGAACCTCATGGACTTGAGACAGTAATTATAAGCAAAAATGATAATGATTTCGCTGTTTTAACTACAAATTTTGAAAAATCTTTGGTTGATTGTTTAAAAAGACCAACTCATTGTCCTCCGTTTCACGAATTGGTTAGGCTATGCAGAAGAGCAGGAACTCCCCCAAACGTCGAAAAAATTCTTAGATACGCGTCTGATTGCAATATTCAAGCGTTATTCAATCGTCTTGGATTCTTGTTTGAAAAAAATCTTGCTTATTGGGATATAGAAGAGTCAAATTTTAAGTTTATTGAAGATAGAATGAGTCGTAAACAAACAGAATGGCCAATACCTTACGAACGGCAAAAAGATGTTGGGGAGGAGGCGCCTTTTTCTGGGAGAATTCTTCATTCACCTCCTCTTTTGGATATAAAAAATCGCTGGAAGGTTAGTTTTATTCTTTAATATTGGATAATTAAGTTTTTAAAACAATGATTCTTGAATTTTCTTTCAAAACAGCTTGACTCATTAATTCTCTTTTTGTAGATAGTTTCTTACTCTTAGACGCGGGAATAGCTCAGTTGGCTAGAGCATCGCCTTGCCATGGCGAGGGTCGAGGGTTCGAGTCCCTTTTCCCGCTCCAAAAAAAGCAGAAAAATCTTAAAAAGGTTTTTCTGCTTTTTTTTAATTAAGATGGGTAAATTTAATTTTTTCAGAGCATCCCTTTTGTCGTTTTCCTTCGGCAGAATCAAAATAAAGATAAGTTACACCGTTTTTTAAAGTTAATGATTTAATATTTAGTTCTGTATAATAACTATCAACATCTTGATCAATAAAGTTATTTTTTGTTTTTGAGTGAAAATTTATTGGATGTGTTGTGGGTTCAAAAATTTCTAAGTTACACGCTATATCGGATGTAACAGTAAATGTTTTAACTTTATAGCTATTTGCTGTGTAGTTAGAGTTTTTTAAAGCTTCGAGTAAAATTCTACCATCGGTGTTAGGCAACTCAATTTCTAGAATTTTTGCAATTGTTGGAGCGACGTCGACGTTGCCTGTTGGAAGGTTATTTTTGATTTTACTCTTAAAACTAGGACCAAATGCAAGTAAAATATTATGAACATCATTTCTTCCAAAAGAACCATGATTTCCTCTTAAAGAAAAACCATTTGTTGATTCAAATTCTGTTCCTTGTAAACCATTGATTTCTACGTTTGGATTGCTTGTTAAGCTAACGACTATGTCTGGATTTCTTTTATTTAGATTATCAAGTTTAATATAAGATAGCGGTAGTGTTCCTTTAGGTAAAAATCCTGATTTTTTATACTTTTTTTCGTCAACAAAAACTGCAGAATATTCTTGACGTCTTTGAAAAAATTTTACTAATTCATTTATTACTTCATTATTATTGCTAGGTACATAAATATAATCACTGCCTCCGTTTGCGGCAATAATCACTTTTTCAATATTATCATTATTTGATAAATTTTCTGGAACTAAATAACTAGGAGAAGTATAATCTCTATTAATTTTTTTGCTATCAATACAAGTTCCATCTGCCACATTAAATCCCGCAGATTTTTTATTAATACTTCCATCTAAATTTCTAACACCTTTTATTTCCATACTAAAAGAACAATTTCCTCCATCATATGCCTTTATAATATTGCCATTGGAAATATTTAAATTTGCTTTTGAAATTAAGTCTGATGTTCTTATATTTCCAGAAGCAGAATATCCATTTGTAACAAGAATTTTTTTATTGTTTTTTATAATTTTTTTATTTTCTGCGGCATTTCCAATTATACTGTTATTATTGTTATTAATTATTTTATGAGTTGGATACATAAGCTGAGGATATCCTTGCAAATCATTTCTTTTAGTTGCTAAAATTGTACTATGCGAATGATCAGAGCCAATAATAATATTTGTCTTATCGTATAAATCCATTTTTTTGAGTTGACTTATTATTTTTCCTAAAATTATATCGTTTTCTTTTAAAGCATCATAATAAGCGGATGTTCCTGGCCCGTACGTGTGTTCTGTTGTGTCAGGGTTTCTTAGCCATAATATACTTAAGTCTGGTTTTTTATATGGTAAAATGTAATTAATATATATATCTGATAAATAAGTATTTTTTTTGCTAAATGGAGAAGATAATCCTTTAGTTGGATCAGAAACTTTATTGTCGTCATCAAGATAATATATTTTTTCTGTTGCAGTAGGATCACCATTATTTAAGGATAGAATTAATTCATTCTTTTTATAGGCATTGGGGCTTAGTTTAGGTAGGGCGTATTTATGATTTTGTAATTCTTTCGCAAAAGTTAGAGGCCACACATGATATTCATCAATTATATATCCCCCTCCCCGAAAGTCTTGAAAAAATGCAGGACCAGATTTTCCAACTACGGCAGTTATCAAATTTGCTTTTTGAGCTTCTTGTAAAAGAGTCGAGACATAGACTAATGGTTCATGTAATTCTGGTTTGTCCTGATTTGGTTGATCAAGTGCTTTAAGAATTTGATAGTCTTCTGTAAATATAGGGGAAGCAAATTGTTGAGTGATATTGTTGCCCTTGGAATTGATGGCGGTGCCATAAACTTTATTAGTTCTCCAAGGTTGATATAAAGAATTTCCATAAAAGCCACTTTTTCCAGCATAATCACCTGTTGCAAAGACTTGAGCATTGTTCATCGTAAATGTAGGATAAGCAGAATGATGATCTTTAAACTCAATACCGTTTGAAGCTAATTGTAATAAGTTTGGGATTATTTTTTTAGCTTTTTTGTCGCTAAGAATGTCGTACCGTAATCCATCCCAAACAAAAAAAATGACATATTTTTTTTTAATTTCTTTGTTGTCAGTAGCAAGTACTTGATTGCTAAAAATTGTAAATAAAATAAAATAATAATAATTTATTTTTATTGATAATGAATTTTTAATAAATTTTAACATAATTTCCTCCTATAAAGTACTATTTAATTAACATTATAATTGTTAAAATAAAAATAAAAATTTAATTATTTACCAAAAATTGTATTTGTTATTTTAATATTGGACTTAGAGAATGGCTGGGGAGCTAGGAGTCGAACCTAGACTTACGGAGTCAGAAACCGTTGTCCTGCCATTAGACGATTCCCCAAATTGAAGAAAATTTTGTATAACTTAACTATTTAAAAAAAACAAGGTATTGTTTTTTAATTTATTTGAATTGAAAATTTAAATTGTTATAGTTTTTTTAATAATATTTTGAGTCTTGAATTTGCTTCTAATAAAGATTCTTTGTAGTTTTTTGATTCTATAATACTTTGACAAAAAGCCCCATTTTTACCAAGCCATTTTCCGCCAATACACATATTATAAATTGCACCAGTTGTGTCTCCCATGACCAAGCATCGTGTCACGTTTTCTCCTGGCCACATTGAAGGATGATTTAAATCCCATATAATTAAATTTGCTAAGTAATTGGGCTTTATTAATCCTGCCTTAAAAGATTTATGAAAACTACCTGGTCCATCTAATATTTTATTTAATAAAAAAGTGTTATTTGAAAATTTTATTTGCAGTTTTTTAACTAGATTTTTTTTAGCCTGAATTTCTGATTTTGTTTTATTGTTATATTTTTTTATTATATAATGTTCTTTTTCAAAGGTATTTAAAAAACTAGGAAATCCCGCAATTAACTTAAGTTCTTTTTGTAAGTTCATTGAGTCATTGCTTGCAACACAGTCCGTTGCAATAAACCATTTTAAATTATTTAACTCCCACTCAATAATATTTGAAGGAAACTGAAATATCATTTGTGAAAATGGGCAAAAAACTAGAGCGCAATGTTTATCTGATAAAAGATGATGATCATTTGGATTTATAAATATACCGTGAACCAGCATTGCAGAAGCCGAATTTTTTGTAATTCCCAAAGAATGAAGAAATTGAACAGGTGTTTTTTTGTATTTATTAAATACTCTTGTTACTTCATCAAAGGATTGAGCTAAATGGCAATGAATTGGAATATTTAATTTATCTGAAATTTGTTTTATTTCTTTCCATAGTTTTTCGCTTACAGTGTCTGTTGCATGAGGTCCTAATGCCGCAAAAACACAATTTTTTTGCAAAACTGCGTCTGCATGGATGTCATAAGTTTCTTGTAACATTTGTGTTTGGATGTGTGTCCCTGGACCACTTACATCTTGTAATGTTGGAGCAATAACTGCAGTGAGACCTGTATCTACGCATGCGTTTGCAACTTCTTTTCCATAATAATAATGATCCCAAATAAGACCGTTGCCATTGAGAATATTTTCGTATGCACCAAGTCTTGCAAAAGCTCTGACATCTGATTCTGTTAGCTGCGATTCTGCTTTAAAGAATGTATCTTCAATGAGGTTTTGCGATTTAATTTGATTGTATAGAAGCGCTCTAAAAAAACTCATAGCAATATGTGTATGACAGTTAATAAATGCAGGAGTAATTAAACGATCGCCAAAATCATGGGCAGGAATTTTTTTTGATTCCATTTCTTTTTTAACTGATTCTTGGTAAGATTCTAAAGATAGTTTTTCAACTTTGATAATTTTATTTCCTGAGATTTCTATATATCCAGGATATACTTTGTATTGATTGCCTTCTTTTAGGAGAATTTTTTTGGAAAAAATAACCTCGTTACAATTCAAATTAATTCTCCCCCATGTTTTTTTAACTAAAGACATATGGTTACAAGATATATTATGAGGAAATTTTACTATTATGCAATAACTTTTTTAATATTTTTATTTCACTTTAAGTCTTATTCTTTAGAAGAAGGTTATTTATGGATTCCTTTGTCTTGGACATTTACACTTGATAAAAATGAATCAGAGTTAAAACAAATTAATATTAAATCAGTTAAACTATATTTTCAAGATATTAATTCTAAAAAAGATATTTATTCTTACCTAGATCTTCCGGAAAAAAATAAAAAATTGTTAGCTTTAAATAGTAAATCAATTAGAACATCTTTTTTTTCAAAAAAATTAATAAAATTTCCTGCAGGAAATTATTATTTTTATGGGTGTATAATTGAAATTGTAAAAAATAATAGTCCAACTGAATTATTTATAGAGTTCCCAAAATTTTTTGAACAAGGAAATAATGTTTTTTTTCAAGTTAGCGATAAAAAAATTTCACCATTTCCCGCCATATCTACTGAAACTATTTTAGGATTTAAAAAAGAAAAATTTTACCAACATACAACACTGGATTTAATTGATGATGAATACATTCCGGTAAATGAGGTTTTTGTATATATTAGCTCTTTAAAAAACTCAATAAAAAATAAGCCTCAAGGTTTTGTTATTGCTAATAATAAATTCCCTCCTTTACAAGTTTTGGGAGACTCTTTAAAATCTGTTAACTCAAACAGGCTTGGTTTAATTATTGATATAACATGTAATATTCAGGGAACAATGAAATTTGTTTGGACAAGTCAAGAAAATAATTTGCAGTATGTTTTTTATAACAATTTAAATAATAAAAATCAAAACTGTAAATCACATAATTTTATACCAATAAATTTTCATCTTCCAGATGGTAAATGGTTTTTACATTCTATGACTTTAAACAAGCAAAATAAAGTGAAAAGAATATTCGAAACTTACTTATTAAATAGCAAAGATAAATTTGCAAAAAAATATTTTAAAATTTTAGATGGATTTTATTTTTCCTTAAATATTAAAGAGCGTTCTTTGCTCAAGGTTATTGAAATTTCTCTTTACGGTAACAAAAGCAAAAATGGAATTTTTTACTTGGGGAGTACCGAGGTTAAGAAAAATGAAAATGACGAACTATTTTTTTATTTTAAAAGAAATTATGAAATTTATAACATTAAAAAAATATTTTCTGTAAAGCAAATTTATAATGCATATACCTTAGAGTTAATGAAAAAAGATAGAATTATAGGTGATATTCAGTTTAAAACCGTAACAATGGATAAAAAATATAATCCTAAATCATCTATTTATTTAGATCAAATAAGAGAATTTGTAAAAAGTGATTTGAGCATATGTATATCAGATCAAGAAGTATTTGATCCGCTTTTTCTATTGAATGGCTATGTCATAATTAAAAATAATAAAAATTTTAAAAATATTTTAGTTAATAAAAATGATTTTAATTTTGATTTAAAAGGAATGTCGCAAAATAAAATTATTGATTGTATGATAGAAACATTTTCAAAATTTTCTTTTAAACAAAATGTAACCGTTCCTTTTAAGTTTAAAATTATTTTTGAAAGTTATTAAAAATTAATCGAACCATTTTTTAACATTTTTTCCTAGATTATAAACAAAATCAATATTTGCTGTTGTGCTCACAGCACGAACTGCTGCACGAGCTACAAGTATACTAGTAGGGACTGCAACAGGAATAAGGACGCAAGGGCCACATCTTTTGCTTCTATTATTAGCAAATGCATCATTTTCATAGGCATAGTTTGCGTAAGCCAAGTTTTCGGGTTCAAAAAATTTACAGGTCTCATTAGAGAGACAAACTACTGCTCCGGTTGAAGTATTATTTTCTGAAAAATCAAAGGTTTCAATATTAATTTTTGTAGTATTGTGTAATTGATTTTTTTCTTCAGATAATTTTATATTGTATTTTGTCATTCCATTTTCGATTATGTTAAAAGAACATCCTCCTACTCCGCAAGTTAAATCATTTAAATTTTGACTTTCTTGTAACTCAACGTTTTTTATAAGTTCATTTCCAAATTCTTCTATTGTTATTCCAAATATTGAACTTGAAAAAGAAAGAGCTGTGGCAGCAACTAAGATTTTCATAAAATTATCCTAATTTATTTATGGTTAATTTAACAATATGTAATAAATTAAAATGTAATAATTTTTAATTTATTACGAAAGTAACATAATGTTGATTTTTATTAATCGCAATTTTTATAGATTACCATTTTAATAAATGATATAAATTTTTTAAGTATTAAAATTACAATAAATTTTAATATTGAGTTGCTATTTGAAATTCATAATTTAAATTGCTACTGTTTTTTATACAAAATTTGTGTATATTAAGTAATGTATGCAAATAATTTTAATTTATAGAAGAAATTTGATGAATAATAATTATATTTTATGTTTTGTGTTTTTATTTTTGGTAGGTAATTTAAATTATTTATTGTATTTAGTCTTTCCAACAAGATATTTTTTATTTTATGATTTTGAGACAAACTTTATTTTGGGATTTTTAATTCCTATTATGTTTTTATTATATTGTTTCTTAAAAATAGAATTTATCAAAGAACATTGCTTTGAAATTTTTGTTATATTTTTTGAGGCGATTAAAAAAATAATAAAATGTTATTAGTTGGTAGCGCTTAATAATTAATAAGGAATTGGTTTATCTGGCAACGGATGAAAATGGATTGTTTTTCTATCACCCCAGTAAAAATCGGCACCTAGCGCAAGTTTTTGAAACACTTCTATCGCTTCTTTTTTGGATTCAAAGTCAACATATGCTTCGCGGTATTCACCAACTCTTAAATTGGTATATTTAATAATAACTCTATATTTTCCATTATGTAAAATCATAATATCGACCCAATTTGCACTAAATCCTTTTGCATAAGCATTTGTGCAACAAAGAGAAAGTAACGTAATAAAGAATTTTAGAAAATTTTTTTTTAGCATAAAAAAACTCCCAATATTTATATCGGGAGTTTTGTGATAAAACTATAACAGTATAACATATTAATTATACAGAATTTTTATAACACCCAAGGACGAGTGCCTTCGTTTGAAGGGGTTTTGCCAATAGCGTCTTTACGGCTTAGTTTGATGCGCCCAGTTCTATCGAGCTCAATCACTTTTACCATCACTTCATCACCTTCTTTAACAACTTCTTCAGTTTTTTGAATACGTGTTGCAGCAAGTTGCGAAATGTGAACAAGTCCTTCTACGCCTGGTTTAATTTCTACAAACGCGCCAAAATCCGCTGTTTTCTTAACAATACCAAGATAAATTTCTCCAATTTCTGGATCGGTGGTTAAGTAATTAACCATTCTTTTTGCCTTGGCTGCAGAATTGCCATCTGTTGACGCAATACTAACAATGCCTTCATCATTGACTTCTAATTTACAACCTGTGTCAGCGACTATTTTTTTAATGTTTTTACCGCCAGGGCCAATAAGATCACGCACTCTTTCTGGCTTAATTTTAATTTGTTCAATGCGAGGTGCGAGTTGGCTTAGGTTATTTGGTTTAGAAATAGCATGTAGCATATTGTCAAGAATAAGGTTACGACCCTCTTTGGCTTGAGCAAGAGCTTTTTCAAGTATTTCCATAGAAATACCAGAAATTTTGATATCCATTTGCATTGCGGTAATTCCATTTTTACCACCAGCAACTTTAAAGTCCATATCTCCTAGGTGATCTTCGTCGCCTAAAATATCAGAAAGAACAGCATATTCTTTGCCTTCAAGGATAAGTCCCATTGCAATTCCGGCAATAGGTTCTTTTAGTGGCACACCAGCGTCGAGCATTGCGAGCGTCCCAGAGCATACAGATGCCATGGAGCTTGATCCGTTACTTTCTGTAATTTCGGAGACCATTCTAATTGAGTATGGAAAACGATTTTTAGGCGGTAAAGTGGCTTTCAATGCGCGTTCAGCAAGATTGCCGTGGCCAACTTCTCTGCGGGCTGGGCTGCCTAAACGTTTGACTTCTCCTACAGAATAACCTGGCATGTTGTAATGTAACATAAAGGTTTTTTCTTCTAGGACATTCACAATAGATTCGCTTCTTTGCGCGTCTTCGTTGGTTCCTAATGTCACAACGCCAAGCGATTGTGTTTCGCCACGAGTAAATAGAGCAGAACCGTGAGTTCTTTTTAAAACACTAACTTGGCAATTGATGTTGCGAATATCTGTTGTTGAGCGTCCATCAACTCTTTTGTTATCTTTAATAATACTATTGCGCAGGGTTTTGTATTCTTGCATTTCAAACAAGTAGCTAAACGCTTTTGCTGCTGCAGCATCATTTTCTGGAACAAGATCTGCTTTTGCTTCTTGCTTAATGGTATCAATTGCTTTTTTTCGTTCGGCTTTGGCGCTGATGTTGTAAGCGTCCCGTAATGATTTCGCGTACTTTTTAGTTAACGTATTTTTAATTTCTGCGTTTTCTGGTAATTCTTTAATTTGGCGTTTTTCTTTGCCACAAATAGAACGAATTTCTTCTTGAAGGGCGCAAAGTTTTTTAATTTCTTTATGGCCTGTTTCGATAGCTTCAAGAATTTGCGCTTCTGTTAAAAAGTTTGCAGCAGCTTCAACCATAAGAATGGCATCTTTGGTGCCTGCAACGACCAAATCGAGTTGGCTTGAAGCAAGCTCTGCTTCTGAAGGATTAATAATAAATTTATCGTCTTTGTAGCCCACTCTGACGCCTGCAACAGGGCCTGCAAAAGGAATATCAGAGAGATGCAATGCGCAACTTGCTCCAAGGATGGCAAGTGGGGCTGGAGAAATTTTGGGATCAAAAGAAACAACTGTTGCAATAACTTGAGTTTCTACCAAATATGTCTCTGGAAAGAGAGGACGGATAGGTCTATCAATAAGTCGGCTTATCAAAATTTCGCGATCAGACGGTCTGGTTTCTCTTTTTATATAACCACCTGGAATACGGCCGGCTGAATAAAATTTTTCTATGTAGTCAACAGATAAAGGAAAAAAAGAAGCAGATTCTAAAGCTTCTTTTGCAGACGTGGCAGCGACAAGTATTTGTGTTCCGCCACAAGTCACCAAAACCGAGCCTCCGGCTTGGCGAGCGATGCGTCCTGTTTCTATGGTAATTTGTTCATCGCCAATCCGAATAGATTTTTCTATAGTATTAAACATGAAATAACCTTAAAAAAACTAAATAATCCTATCAAAAATCGGGAGTTTGTAGGATTATTTTATTACTATTTATCCTCACGGCCAATCCGAGAGTCCCAGCGCACCATGCGCCAGCTTGAGTGTGTCCCGTTCGTCAGGTGAGTATGCTAACAGATATTGCAAATAATAAAAAGCACTACTTTAAATTAGGTTGAATCTCGATGTAATTGATGTTTTAAACATTGCCGATGACTTGTGATTTGTGCTTGTGTTCATAAATTTTTTTGGAGCTATTATTTATGACTTTTTATAAAGTTTTACATTATCCTCATGTCCTTTTGCGTAAAAAAGGAACCCCAGTTGAAAAATTTACCGACTCACTCCGAGAATTTTTAAAAAATTTTATTGCAACAATGTATGAGTTTGATGGAGGCGGACTTGCTGCACCACAAGTTGGTGTTGCGAAAAGAATTTTTGTAGTTGATTTTAAGACTGCATTTGAAAGCGAAAGCTTTGAGTATAAAGAAGGTTGTTTTAAAGTTTTTAATAGTGAAAATAAAGAAATTCCAGCTCAGTTTCCAATGGTTTTTATTAACCCTGTTTTGGTAGAAATGTCAGAACCTGTAAAAGTTGGCTGGGAGGGATGTTTATCGTTTCCAAATGTTGAGGCTCATAATATTGATAGATTTTTAAATGTAGAGATTCATGCCCAAAACGAATTTGGTGAAAAATTTTCTGTTAAATCTTCACACCTTTACGCTAGCGTCTGTTTTCAGCACGAATATGATCATCTAGATGGAATCATGCTTGTTGATAGATGGAATAAAAACAGCTTTTCTGAATCTGATGTGATTGCAGACATTAAAGACTTTATTAACGATCCTAGTGAAAGAAAAAGAATGAAAAAAATTAAAGTAACAGAGGCGAGTCGTATTAAATTTGATTTTCTTTAATACATGTTCTGATATTTTTTTAAATGTAGCAGATATTCTACAATATTTTCTTTTGCGAGTTGTGGTATATAGTTGAATTTTGGCATTTCTGAATTTGGTATTCCTTCATTTATTGTTTTAAATAAAAGATCTTTTTCAAATCCGTTAATATATTTTGCACTTGGCGAAAGAAAATTTGGTATTCTTTTTCTTAAATTAACAGATAATGGTCCGTTTCCTTTGCCTGTGGGGCCATGACATGAAGCGCAATACTCTATAAAGTAACCGCGTCCTGATTGTTCGCTCTCTGAGTAATTAAATTTAGCTAGCTCTTTTGGGCTTAGAGCCCAAGGTGCAGGTTGGTTATTAAATAATGATCCAACTGGGTTTTTATCAAAAAAAGCAGGAATAATCATAACGCCAACCACTATCAAGATAAAAAGTAATCCTATTAAAATGCCAATAATTTTCATGGGCAGCGGTTTGCTATTTTTACTATTACGGGTGTTCTTTGGCATAGTTCTCTCGTAGTGAAGTATTTACATATTTTGCACTAAGCCTTTTCTTTTAACCACAAAAAACTGCAAAATCAAATTTGTCATGTTATGGTTTGGTTCTGGCGGTATTTTAACCGTAATTTTATAAATTTATGAGTAGATTTGCTTTGGAGAAATTAATGTTATTTATAAATAAGTGTAAATATCAATCTAAAAAATCTGTGACAAAGTTATTAATGCTGAGTGCTTTACCATGTGCTTTGACATCAATGACGTCTTCTGCTGCGACATCTTTAATGGTGAGTGGACATGCTGGATTTGTTGGTGAATGGAGCAGGAATAACCCTCCAAATGCAATGTCTTTTTCTGCACTAAGAGTGCCCCTTGGCCTTACTCTTGAAGCTCGTCCAACAGATAATTTTTCTTTATTTCTTGGTTTTGAATATGCTTATAATAATTATCCAGGACCGAGTGTTTTTTTAGGACAAACAACAGCAACATCATCAAATAAACCAAATGCAAATGACAATGGCCTAAATTATCCCTTGCCATTTGCAAATACTGTTGGTGCATCCAATCCTTACTCACAAAGAGTTGATGCATTATTTATTAGCCAAGCTTATTTTTCTTATCAAACTTCTTTAGGACTAATTAGAGCTGGTAGAATGCCACGTCATTGGGGTCTAGGAATTTGGAAAAATGCTGAGTGGACGCCTTTTTCTGGTTTGCCTTCAACTTCTGATGCAGTTGCATTTACAGCAGACTTTAATTCGTTTGATGTAAATTTGTATTATGAAAAATACGCAGAAAGTGTTGGTGGTACTTCGATTGATGCAGAAGCGAATGCGTATACCGTTGAGGCAAAATTAAAATCTGATCCATCAGATGTGACAAGTTCTGGTGTTAGCCAAGAACTTGGTCTTTTGTATACTAAATTTAGCCATAACAAATCTAATACTGATTTAAATATTCTAGATGTTTATGCAAAATTTTACATATCAAAATTTTATCTTGGGGCTGAACTTCTTTATCCAACAGGAACTACACAAAGTCCTAATTATCGTTCATTAGGGGGTGCTGGGGAATGCAGCTCTTCAACTGGTCTTACTTGTAATAGTCAAAAAATATCTGCTTTTGCTTCTTTGTTAAAGGTTAAGTATCAATTTGATAGCGATAAATTTACTTCTATTGCTGCAACAGAAAAATCTCAAAATGTTCTTGGCACAGAAGAAAGAAAGATCTCAAATGTAGCGAGTTTAATGGCTGGATATGTAAGTGGAGGTAGTAATCAATTTGAATCTAGTATTGTTAGTAACTCTAATGAAATTAAAGCAATAAGTTTAAATTCAAATATTCAGCCTGCTATTTTGATGTTTAATAGTACCACTCCTGCAGTAAATGGAATGCCTGGCGGTATGTTAACAAATACTACATTTGTACGCTTAGACTATACTTATGAAAATCCTAATTATGGTTCGTTTTCTCCTGCCTTTATATGGGGAAAAATTAATAATTTAAATAATAATTATGCAACTTCATGCAATACTAGCTCACCTTCTATTGATTCGCCAATTAATGTCATGTGTGTTGGAAATAATAAAAACTTAGGTTTTGAGTTAGATTTCTCTTATCGTTATACAACGCTCGATAGAGTGACTTTTGGAATGGATGCTGCTTATTGGTATGTTGGCAAAGCATGGGAAGTTTACAATCAAGCATTAAATACAAGTAGTTTTGCCTTAAGAGCCTCTGTTTCAACTCAATTTTAAGTTTTTTTACCACAGTACAATAAACGTTTCAGGATCAAATTTTTTGCCGCTCATTTCTATTTCATAATGAACATGAGAGGTCGTACTGTGCCCTGTGTTACCTACTGCAGCAATAATGTCACCTTTTTTAACTTTGCTACCTACTTTTACATAAATTTCACTGGTATGTGCATAGCGAGTGATCATTTTTTTCTCATGAATAATTTCAATAAATTTACCATAATCGTCTGTTTGCGTAACTCTATATACAACACCATTTGCGGTTGCAAAAATTGGTGAGCCATGACGTGCGGCAATGTCTAAACCAAAATGTATTCTGCCTTTTCCTCCAAATGGGCTTGGTCTCCACCCAAATGTTGACGTTAAGCGACCACGAACAGGTGCGATATCTGGAATATTTTGCAATTTAAGCGCTGCTTTTTGTGCTTCAACTAAGAATTTTTTAAGATCATTCAATTGTTTTGAAGTTTTTATTTCAGAGTCTTGAGTGATTTCAAATAAAGATTTTAACTCTAAATTTTCGTGTTTTAGAGTTGTAATTTTGTTTGAAAGTTCATATTCGTCTTTAGTTAATGGTCCTATACCATTTTCTGACGAATTCATATTAGAGTTATTTGATGTTTCTTTGTGGTTTTTTCCGTGCTTTCTGTCGTCAGTGCGTGTAGTCACTTTTTTAATTTTATCAGAATAATATTTAACTTGATTCATTGTTTCTTGAATATTTCTAATTTTATTATTTAAAGCTTCAACTTCACTTTGTAAACCTAGGCTTTCGTCGCGAATATATTCGAGCTCTCTTGCAGATTGATTGGTAATATAAAATCCAATACTCATTGCAATGGCTATTGTTATGATTGCACTACCAAAAAAAATGATAAGCGGCGGAAAAAAACTAGGGATTTTAAATATGTGTGTCTTACCTGTTCTTTTAGAAATAAATACAACCGTATGATATTCTAATAATTTTTTTAAAAATTTGTTTTTAAATTTAGAATTTTTGTCTTGATTTAAGGACACCTTAAACAGCCTCCAAGCGAGGTACACATACCCTTGTCTTAGAGGTTATCGGTTAATTATAATGCATTTAAATGGTAAATTTTTGCAGTGTTATCAATACGATGGGATTTTTTTGTGGCCTGGCCGGCGCGATTCGAACACGCGACCATCGGATTAGAAATCCGATGCTCTATCCAGCTGAGCTACGGCCAGAACACACGGTTATTTGGTTAGCATAACTCAAATGCGTTTGTAAAGCTTTTCGCCATCTATCATTTGCTAATTATTTTTATCTATTCATCTTTAACGGCGGTGTGTCATAAGAATATCCAAAAAATTTAAAGTTCAATGAAACTACATAAGTAGCAAAATTTTCGGGAATACCAAAAGCCTTATTGCGTGCAAAGCTAATGTCTAAACAATTTTGTAAGTTATAAAAGGTAATGTTTTGCGATGATGCGTAGCCCCTGCCATTTGATAGATTTGTGGTTGGATCTACTGTGGGATCTGTATTTTTTGACCACTGATAACCAAGTTTTATCCAATTCTTGGGTGAGTAAAAAGCGCTGGCAACTTGTTGAGTTTTTTTAATAAAGCTGTTGGAGTTTTGTTCTAAGGGATTTGCGACGTAATCATTGTTTTGCGTATAAGAGAGTGAAAGCCCATAAGGCAAATCAGCATTAAACGTCATTTCAAGTGAATTCAAACGATTGTAATATTGGTTGTATGATGTTTTAAAATTGGCTTTAAAAGGAAAAATTGGAACTAAATTAAACGTCGCTGAGCTTAAAATATCTGTATATTTTTGAGAGGGAGTTGCTGCTATGTTTGGGCCTGCATTTTTATTTATTTCGGCAGCGGTTTTATCAGCTAAAATATTATAGCCAGTTGATATTGAAATAGAAAGAGGTGTCATGTTCCAGGCTATTTTTCTTTTAAAATAATTACCTGATGGCCAGGAATAATTTTGTTTAAATTCATTTGCATTAACAACAGAAAAAAAGTTTTCTAATTCTTTTTTAGCCCATAAATCAAAAACTTTTGCAGCATCATTTTCTGAAGAAAATTCAAAAATATGTTTTGAATCAATTTCAACATCTAAATGATATTCTTTTAAGCTGTCATTAAAAAAATTTAAGTTTGCAACTTCTGGTTCTGCAGAATCTGTCAAGCGCGAAATAGGTTCATCAGATTCTTCGTAAATGTCTTTTTCAATTGTCCAATATGTTGTTGCACCAACTTCAACTGTTGCAATACTATAAGCGTTATCGCTAGCGTACCATAACTGATAAGTATTTGGCAAATTTGAGCTCTGAAAAACTTCTGGAATATAATTTAAATTAATAAATGGGACAAAGTGTTGAGTGATGATCCCTAGGGGGGTGATATTTTTTAAACTTGCATACATCGGGATATCAAGATGCGCTTTATGTTGGGAATAAGCTAAATATGGCTGAGTTTTACCAAACGGATATGCATCAGGAAAAAAGTATTGAGTTGTAACCGCTGACGACGAGATATATGCATTGAGATAGTCGTTAACTGGAAATGGTAATAAAATATTTGCAGTATTTGAAATTCGATACCCCTGGACATACGGATCATTTGGGTTTTTAGGGCCATTAGGAGAAAAAATTCCGGTTTGAGAGGTGTCAGGAACTTGAGGCGAAAATATATTTTGTGATGATGGAATAAAATTTTGCTGATTAAATCTGAATATATTTTCCCAAGATGTATTGTTACTAAAAACAAACGGTGTATTAAAGTATCTATAAGGTAAAAAATTTAATTCAATTAAAGGAAGTCGATTTGGAGTATTTTTATTAGATGTCGCAAATAAATCAAGTGCACCTTGACCTCTTACAGAAAATATAAAATTATCTCCATAAAATTCCATGTTGGCTTCTTGATTTAAAAATCTTTTTGAAGCTGTTGAAGTATCTCCATAAACTGTTGCTTTAGGTGTTACGTTAGAATTATTAGAAGAATAGTCAGAAATGTAAGTGTTATCGCTTACAAATTGAGTATTAGATTTTATAGACCAACAATCAAGAACGGGAATATTAATGGAGTTACTTAAATACCATCTATTTTTTAAGTTTGTACCTTTAAAACTATTTAGCATTGAAATTAATGCTTAATCAGATGTGGTCGAAAGTTTTTGTTCTATATTTGAATTATTTATTTCCCAATTTTTTGAATACTGTCTATCTTGAGTAAATTTAGTATCCATTTTTAATTGACTATTTTCTTTTATTAGAAATCTAAATTCACCATTAATTTGTGAGCCTCTATGAGAAAAATATTCATATGTAATAGTACTATCTGCATGTGGTCCTAAAGTAATAAAATAAGGTATGCTTACTTCAGTTCCTGCGTTATTGCTAATGTAAGAACTTGGAGTTAAAAAACCAGATTCTCTTTGAGTTTTAATTGGAAATTTAAGCCATGGTGAATAAAAAACAGGAATTGATAAAATATCTAAAGTAACATCGTGTAGTGTTAAATATTTATCTTTTTCAATAACAGAATTTTGAGAGCTAAAACTATAAAGAGCAGGTTCTTTAAATTGACTACATTGACAGCTTGTGACTATAGAATTATTTAATATTAAAATATTGTTGTTTTTTTGTATAATTTCAGATGCAGAAAGCCTAATATATCCTTTTAAATTTGAAAAATTCATAAGTTCATTAACTGTGTTAGAATTTTCCTGACTAAATTTTTTAACAGCAGTTCTTCTGTTTAATATCTTGTCACGCTCTTTATCCGGTAAGGCAGCTAAAATCGCATTTGGTTGAAACTGAGTCCGAGTTAGCCTGGCAAGTAGCCTGCTGTATTTTTTGGTTAGTTCAATTTTTTTAGATTCGTATTTTTCAGGTTCTAATAAATCTAAGTTTTTTACTCTTGTGTATTCGTTTCTTAAATTTTTTAATTCATTTTCAATTTCTTTAGCTCTTAATTTTTTTGCTTGTTCAAAAGCAATTTCTGCTTTTGTTATTCCAGTTTTTTCTGTTAAGTAATCAGTTTCTATAGTAGATGTGTCTGAATAAATTTCTGCATTATGCATTTTAATTTGATTATGAATTAAATCAAAAGTAATTCTAGAAGCAGTTGCTTTTTGATTTTTATTTATTAAATTGATATTTCCTTCTGCAGAAATTAATCCAATATCTTTTTTTATAATAATTTTATTAGAGGATAAATAAGTATCTCCAATAAGTATTTCTGCACTATTTTTTAGAATTATTGAATTATTTTCTTTGTTAATTTCTATATCATTTGCATCATAAAAAAGAATGCTAGAAAGAAGGAGGTTGTTTTTACTTTGACAATAAATTTTTTGATTAAAAAGAATAAAATTTGTAATTAAAAAAAAATAAAGGCTTAATGTTTTAAAATTGAGAAATATGTTATTCACTCATATCCTCGAATACATTTAAATTAAAGCGTTCCATAACTAATCCAATAAAAGCTATTGATCCAGTTATTACTAATGGCAATTCAAAACTTAAGTTCATACCTGTTTCCAATGCGAGTTCAAAATTTTCAATATCATGTGAAATACAATTACCTATATTTTCTTTATAAAATTTTGCCAACTCAGAAGATTTTTCACTCCGTAAAATAGGTACTTCAGTGAAAATAATTGCTGAAATTTTTTCAAAAGGCAAAAGTAATAAAGTTTTTTTCCAGTCTTTATCCTTAAGGCTGCAAAATATTAACACAAATTTTTTACTAGAAAAAGAAGATAAATTGTAAGCATTTAAAAAGTACTTAAAACCATCAGAGTTATGCGAAGCATCAAAAATCACGTTTCTTCCGCAAATTTGTCTAACATCAAAACGTCCAGGCCAAAAAGTTTTTTGTATTCCTTTTTTGACTTTATCGATGTTGATTTCAATTTGTAAATCTTTGAATAGGTATTGTATTGAATTAAGTGCAGTTATTAAATTGGGCAAATTAATTTTTGGAAAAACAAAATCATTAGATGTACTAAAATATTTAACTATTTCTGTTAAATTTTCATTTAGGGTGCTGTTCGAGCAAAAAACTGGACTGCTGCCAATAATTTTTGCAGTATGTTTTATTCCTTGAACAGCTTCATCAGCAATATCTCCAATTATTAAGTGCTTATTTCTCCGAGAGATAAATGCTTTGTCACAAGCTATTTTAAATAAAGAATCTCCTAAAAATTCGGTGTGTTCTAAACTAATGCTGGTTATCACACTCAGTAATGGAGAAATGCTGTTTGTACTATCAAAGTGTCCTCCTAATCCAACTTCACAGACTAAAAAATCAATTTTTTCTTTATAAAAGACTACAAAAGCAGTTGCTGTAATAAGTTCAAAAAAAGATGCGTCTGGTAGCAGACATTTAGAGAGACGATCAACTATTTTAAGATAATTTTCTAATTTTGTTTCGCTTATTGGTATTCCGTTTATTCTAATTCTTTCATTTGGATGAATTAGATGTGGTGATGTATAAAGACCAGTTACTAAGCCATGTTCATGAATAATAGACTCAATAAATGCGCATGTTGTGCCTTTACCATTGCTTCCGCCAACTAAGACTGCTGGCATACGCAAAACTTTATCATCTAAAATTCGGCTCAAAAGCCATTGTAATCGATGCGATCCAGGGATGATATTCCCTCGAGTTCTATCGAAGTAAGGTGCCATTGTTGATTTAACTGTTTTAGGTCGAGATTGAGGGAGTTTATATTTCATGATCATGAGAACACAATGGTTTATCCTTAACGGGAGTGCTTAAAATATTTAAAGTTCTATAAATAATTTCTCTCATTTCTGATCGTTTAATGATTCTGTCAATAACCCCATGTTCAAAACAAAATTCTGCTGTTTGAAAATCATCAGGAAGTTTTTGACGGATGATATTTTCAATCACGCGTCTTCCAGCAAAACCAATTGTTGCTTTGGGCTCTGCATAATTGACATCGCCTAGCATTGCAAAACTTGCTGCGACGCCACCAGTTGTTGGATCACATAGCACACTAATAAATGGAAGTTGTGCTTCTTTATGAAGTGCAATTGCTGCAGAAGTTTTGGCCATTTGCATTAATGAAATAAGTCCTTCATGCATTCGTGCACCGCCGCTGCTACTAATTAAGATAACAGGCAAATTAAGCTTACGAGCTCTTGAAAAGAGTCTATAAATTCTTTCACCTACAACAGAACCCATGCTTCCGCCCATCCAAAAAAAATCAAGGACTCCTATACCAACAGGCAAATTGTTGATAAGTCCTGCACCAGTTACAATTGCATCATATTTTTTGGTTTTTTTAGCCATACTAGAAAGCTTATCTGCATAAGATCTTCCATCATCAAAATTAAGCGGATTTGTGCTACATAAAGCATGATCCCATTCATAAAATGTATTACTATCCAAAAGCAGTTCGATACGCTGTTCTGCAGGGAGTCTGTGATGATAATTACATGTTGGGCATACTAATTGATTTTCTTCGAGATCGGAAATGAGAATAATTTCAGAGCAGGAAGGGCATTTTTCCCAAACACCGCTTGGCAATGATTTTTTTTCAGAAACGTCTTGTAGCTTTGCTGGTTCGCGTGATAGCCATCCCATTACAGTTACCTCCTCGGCAGATTACAGTGGGTAGTCAATAACAAAGAGTAAGCAAATGGTCAAAAGCTGCCGACTCTTATTGGTGATAAATGTTATCATAAAAAAATACTAAGTTTCCTAAGCTTGCCTCGAGAGGAAAGTTTATTGTGTTTAAATTTATAAAAAGAATGCTAATTTTTTTAATAGTTTCATTCTTTTCTATTAATATAGTAATTTTTTTCATTTTAAATAGTCAGATAATTCAGCATACAATTGTTCAGTATCTTAATGAAAATTATTTAAAAAATCAAAAACTAGAACTAAAACTTGGATCGTTAAACGTAAATTTTTTTGATTCATCATTAAATATAAATGATGTGTTAATAATTGATAAATCAAATAATTTATCTGCAAATGAGCCTTTTATCGAATTCGATAAAATATCAATATATTTTGATATTTTATCATCTTATGTGAACAGAATTCCTGTTGTCAATAAGGTATCTTTGGGTGGTGGAGGAATAAAGGCTTTATATAATGAAAAGAATAATTTAATTTTACCCGAATTTTTATTAAATATTTTAAATAAAGAAGATGATACAGAAGTTAATATTCAAGAAATTTTGTCTGATGTATACAAAACTTTAAATTTTCAAACAGAGTTAGTAAATTTTAATATAAATTTAGGTGATGAAAACTCAAAAAATTATCAAAAAATATCTATTAATAAAATTTTTATAAATAAAGATAAAAATTTTAAAGAAAATAATATTTTTAAAATTAATTTGTCAATAGGGAATTCTATTCTTGTATTTCCTTTTCATTCACAAGCGACTTCAATATCATCTATAAATTTAAATGGAAATGTTGCAACAAATGGAGATGTTTCTTTTAAAAATTTTGAAATATTGAGCAATCTTTTCCAACTCAAATCAGAAATACAGGGACTTTTAGCAAAAAAAATTGAAGATTCTTCTTATATTTTAAATGTAAAACAACTTGATGTCAATTCAAGAGATGTATTTCAACTTTTAGATATGAAAGCAAGTGGAAGAGCGATTTTATCGGGATTTGCAGTGTCTGGCAAAAAAATTACAGATGAACCAGTATTTAATGGTTCAGTATCATGGAAAAACTTTATTTTAGAGGATTTTAATATATATTCTGGTACAGCTCAGTTGGTTTTTAAAGATTCAACAATTG
Organism: Spirobacillus cienkowskii; assembly: GCF_037081835.1. Lineage (GTDB taxonomy): Bacteria > Bdellovibrionota_B > Oligoflexia > Silvanigrellales > Silvanigrellaceae > Silvanigrella > Silvanigrella cienkowskii. The sequence goes on from NZ_CP146516.1 coordinate 256,156, forward strand.
ACTACAGCAACGCAGTAATTCATTCTAATAAATCCGGAATAATTAAGGCAAAAGGAAAGTTTCAATTATTTAAGGATTTTTACTTCGAAAATACTGCTGACATTGAAAAATTTAAATTTTCAGAATTATTAAATGGGTTAGGAGAAGTTTCTTATACGCCAATAGATTTTTTAATAAATTCAAAGTCTCTAACCGTTAATGGCAATATTTTTAGTAAAAATCCTAAGAAAATTTTTGATCTTTATATTAAAGGAACTGGGGCTGCTGAAAGCTTATTTGTTACAGAATTTAAAGATCAAAATGCTCGTAAGCCTTTACCAAATTTGAGTTTTAATCTTAATATGGAAGCCAATGCGCTTAGCTTGATTTTTGATAAAAGTAATCTTGTAATAAATGATAGTAAAAAAAATAATTTAGGAAATATTCAAATTTTAAATGGATTAATTGACTTAACTCCTGTTAAAGGAGTTGGAGCTGATTTTAAACTTAATGGAACTAATATTTCTTTAAGTTCAATTGACTATTTTTTAAAGCAAAATACTTATGGCTTAGCTAGTTTTAAAGGAGAGCTAAAAGTAACGCCTGGATCATCAGATGTTGTTTTTACATCCGATGCTCATATATATGAAGGTGACATTGTTGGAATTAAGTTTCAAGAATACAAAGGCGTTTTTGGAATTAATTCTAAAATGTTTTGGTTAAAAAATGCTGTTGCAACCTTAAGTAATTTTAGAAATAATAAAATAGTTTCTGTATTTATAAATGAAGTAAATTCTAGTTTTTTAGATTTTAAAACAAAGATTAATTTATCTTCGCAACAGACTTATTTTGATGTATTAGCTTATTCTTTTTCTAGTTTTTTACCTCCTGAGTTACAAAATTTAAAAGGAGAATCTAACAAATTATTATTAGAATTAGAGGGCATTCTTTTCGATCCTTCTTCTTGGAATTTAAAATTTACAACTAATGCGAATCAATTTGAAATTGTAAATAGCTTAATTAAAAACGTTAATATTTCCTTAAATTGTTCTTTGGGTATTTGTACTAATTCTGCTGTATCACTATTTGATATTATGTCTAAAGATGAACCTGCTTCTGGTGAAGATTCTTCTTTTATTTTATTTGAAATACAAAAATTGTCATTTGAGTATGCATTATTTAGAGCAAAAGTTAATAAATTGCCACTTAGTGTTTTTTCTGGAATTCGAGAAAATAAATTTAGTGGTACTTTTAGTTCAAATATTCAACTTTCAGGAAAATGGAATAACTTGTTTGGTGTAGTTTCTGCTAGTGGTTATAATGTTAAATATCAAGATTATAATTTAGGAAATTTTTCTTTAAATATTTTTCCTAATGAAAATAAAAAAATTCGTGTTAGTTTGAATTCTTTTAATAATCAGGTTATTTTAACTTATCTTACTCCCCTAAATTTTGATGGAAACTCTTTTTTAAGCGTTGATATGAAGAATTTTAATCCAACAATATTTTTAGGTAATCAAACTCGTTCTGAAAACTCTTTATTTTCACAGGTTAATGCTAAATTTCAATTAAATGGGGACTCGCCATTTGGATCTGAAAAAAATAAAAACTGGGTTAAAACATGGGAGGGTTCTGGCTTAATAGAAACTATTAATTTTCAAATTGGAAAAATTATTTTTGCATTAAACCGTAAAAGTGAGCTTTCATTTAATGGAGATAATTTTAACGTTAATGAATTAAACTTTAATAGTGAGTTTGGAAAAATTGAAGTTTCAAAATTTTCTTATAGAATTTCAGATAAAAAAATTAATACCAATATATTTCTAGATTATTATTTAAATAAATTAGAACAAGTTTCAGATATTTTTTCTACTTCTGAAGGAACTTTAAGGGGACGAGTAAAAATTGATGGTACTTTAAATCGACTTAAAACTTCTGGAAGTTTAAATTTACAGGCAGATTCTCTCTCTCTTAAAAGCTTTCAGCCATCTTTTAAAAATTTAAGTGGTAAAATTGTTTTTAGAGATAATAAGTTAGAACTTCAGGATTTTCATGCAGAAAAAGGTGCAGGAGATGTTAGCATAGTTGGGAGTGTTGATTTAGACTCATTAATTGATAGCGATAATAACAACTCTTCGATACTATTTAGACTTTCTGCAAGAAATACAGATTTAAAATTGCAAATTCCAGTTTTTCAAAATGTTGATACAAATTTTAATGCTAATATATCAATTTCTGGTAATCAAAGACCTTACTTAATTAATGGTGATATTATTGTTAACAAGTTGAGAATTTTTAAAGATATAGCATGTAATGAAATTGCAAATGAATTTATTTCTCAAAGTAATCTTAGTACACCACCAGCTACCAACTTAAAGCCTTTTGCAAACTTAAATGTAAATTTGCAAGCTTTAAGTTCATTAACTTTACAAACACAATGTGTCAGAGGTAAATTTTCAAGTAATCCAAGTATATTAATAACGGGAGATACAGATAATCCTATTTTGGTAGGTAGTTTATCCTCGGAAGTCGCTAGTCTTTTTTTATTGAAAACGCGATTTGATGTCAAAAAAGCAGATTTTAATTTTATTGAGTTGCAAAAGTATGATCCTAATGTAGATATTCAATTGGAATCAAGGGTCTCAAATTATACAGTTTTTGTTAATTTGCTTGGCAAATTGAGTACTTCTCGACTTGGTCTAGCGATACAACCGTCAACGTTGCCAAATGGTGATAGAATCACTGATGGAGATATTATCTCTATAATTTCAACAGGTCAAATTCCTTTACAAAGTTCTAGTGCAAATTTGCTTTCTGCATCAACAAGCATGTATTCCTTTTTTGGTGGTAGTCAAATTACACAGCTTGGATTTTTGAATAATACATTAAGTACAGTAACAGGAGGACTTGTAGATAATGTGAGTATCATTCCTACATCTCAAAATGGGCAATTGAGCTGGAGAGCAACTGTAAGCCGTTCATTATCGGAACGTTTAAACTTAGGGGTTAGTTATCAGGGGGAGTCGGGTGATGTGGGCTCTACTTCTTCAGCTTCTGCAACGTTTCTATTGAACAATACAATAAGTCTTTTTAGTTCTTTTTCTTCCTCTAATCCATCTATATCACACCAGCAAACCACAACTGAGGTTACTGGTGGTTTGAGGTTTCGATTTGGTAGCCAGTAATTTTTTTAAAATATTATTTATCTATTTTTTACTAAATTTTAAAATTTTTGTTTATTCTCAAGCAGAAAGATTTAAATTATTAGATCAAGCTTCAAATTTAAATCCAGTTGTAGAATTGTATCTAGTTGTAGATGGAGAAGGAACAAGTTTTTATTCAGATATGCTCCATGATCTTTCTTTAGTTCCATTGCCAGAATTAGAAGATGTGATTATTTCACTTTTGATGCAGACAAATTTATATCAAAGTGTTGAAGTTGATAGAATTATTACTGATGCCAATCAAATAATATTTGTAGCAAAAGCAGAAACCATTAAACGGGTTCATGATATCATTATTAATGGAATGTCATCAGCTGAAGCGAGTGATTATTTAAAATTTCTCTCTACTCAGAGAGGACGTCCTTTTGTAGAATATACATTAAAGAATGATACCTTATTTATCCAAAAAAATTTAGTGAAGCGTGGTTATCTAAATGCAAAGGTCGACTCTGTTCAAGTCAATGAAGTAACCAATCAATATTTGCAAGTTGTTTTTAATGTTGACAAAGGTAATCCATGCAGAATTGATCAAGTTATAATTCAGGATACATTTTCTAATGTCTTAAATTTTTTGACACTTCCAATTGAAACAGGTTCAATTTGCAATCAATCGTCTATTAATGATGCATTAGATTTACAAAAAGAAAGTTATTACGAACAAGGGTATTTAAAAGCAAATGTTCGCATAAAAGCTATTTCTTATTCTCCAAATAATGAAAGTGCAAAAATAACTCTTGAAATTGATAAAGGTCCTAAAACAATTTTTCAAATTTATGATGAAGAAACAGGTATTTTAAATCAGGATTTTGCTATTACCACCCAAGGCTACACTTATTCTGATATTTTAATAATGTCAGACGCCGATTTGTTATCAATTATAAATAATTTTTATCAAAAACAAGGATTTGCTTTTGTAAATGTATTAGGACCAGAAAAAATTATAGATAAAAATGGAAATACTATTTTAAAGTTTATCTTAAAAAAGGGTAACTTAGTTAAAATTGGTAAAATTAATTTTGTTGGTGATGGTTTAAATGAAGCAAAAATTTTAGAAAATTTAGGAATAAATTCTTCATTTTTTTCTTCTGGACTTCCTTTTTATCAAGAAAATTTAAATAATTATAAAGATAAGGTAAAATCTATATTTTTGAATGAAGGTTACCTAAATGTAAATGTATATATGCCAGATTTTATACCAAGCATTGATAAAAAAGAGATGAATTTACTTTTTAGAATTGAAAAAGGGCCAAAGTATATTGTTAATAAAATTGAAATTAATGGTCTTTCTAAAAATTTTGAATTAGATCAAAAAAGCTTAGAATCTTTATTAAAACAAGGCGCGCCGTTAAGTTATACAAGTAAACAAAATTATTATGATGAAATTAAAAAACAATTATTGTTTGAAGGGTACTTGTATTCACAAATAAGATTTACACAATCAACTGTACCAGAAAGCAGAGATAAGATTTTAGTTAATTTACAAATTAATATTGATATGGGACCATTAGTAAGAATTAGAAAAATTTACGTTGATAGTCAAATAGTTGGAAAAGATAATACTATTATTTCAACATCATTATTAAAAGAAGGAGATGTGTTTAGCCAAGAAAAATTTGACGATGCCAGAATAAGATTGTTAAAACATGATCTTTTTTCTTCTGTTCTCATAGAAGCTCTTGATTTTAGTTCTTTTGAAAGAAAAGAAACTCGAATCGATATTATTATTCATGCGCATGCAAAAACAGGTTATTCATTAGCGTTATCTCCTTCATGGTCTAACTTTAAGGGCTATGTATTTGATACGGATTATGTTTTAAATAAATTAAATACTGATGGATTAAGATTTATTTCTAATCTTAATGTTTCTCAAGAAAAACAACAGCAATCATTTGCATCATCAGATACAAGACAAATTTTAGGTGCAAAGCTAAGTTTAGGCCTGTCTGAATCATTGTTTAAGTTAGGAGCACTAACCACACCGATTGATGTGAGTTCTGTATTGAGTTATCAAGTTGCTGCCGAAACTTTGACAAACAGAGAATATTTAACTTTACAATTTTCGGGTGATTGGAAGCCTGCATTTTGGGGTTTGAATTGGAATTTTAGACAATCTTTTATTTATGAGCGTTCAAAATCAACAAGTTCAGAAAGTGCAGTTGTTCAAACTTTGGATAGCCCATCGGTCAGCATTTTTGAGTTATTAACAAATGCTTCTCTTGATACAAGAAATAGCCCAGCCTGGCCAACGTCTGGGTCGTATTATAGTTTGCAATTTGGTTTAGCACGATTTGGTTTAGGTTCTGAGGTGCAGTTTAATCGTTATAATTTTTCTTATGATACGTATTTTCCAATTTATGGGAAGTTGAGTGGAGCTGTGTCTTTAGGCGGTAAATTTATTAGAGATACAGTTAATCAGTTTGGTTCCACTGTAACTCCGCCCGCTTCAAGAAGAGCAACATTAACAGAAAGCGCTCTTGTAAGAGGATTTCCGGAAACTTATGGAAGTACAGCTCCTGGTCCTTTGTTATGGATTCATTACGCCAATAATGGTGTTCCTAATTGTACCACTCAGTTAGCATCAATTGGAGCGACAAATTTAATTTATTTTAAGTCAGAAACACGTTATCGCTTCAACGAAGTATTTGGGATGGTGTTATTTTTGGACTCTGCCTTTAATTATTTTACTAAAGGAGAGGTTGCACAAATAAACGATCAAATTAATAAACAAATTGGACTTGTTGAGCCATCAACAACGCAATGTGTGCCAGATGCAGCGGCGTTGATGGCTCCATCTGCAATTCAATTTAATGGATTTGATTTTTTTGAACAATATTGGAAGAGTGCTTATGTTTCTACAGGAATAGGCTTGAGGTTAATTTTAGGAAATTATGCAACATTGAGTTTAGATTATGGATATCCTTTAAAAGATCCCTCCCAAAATCAAAATAATTGTATGACTCCTGGTGACGCGCAAAATGCGACAACTCCTCCTTCATGTGTATTGCGTATTCAAAAAACGTCCTATTTGAATGGAGATATAGAGTTTAAAGGAGCCCTTCATTTAAGAATAGGCGCACAGTTTTAAAGTTCAGAATAAAACTTAGGAAAATATATTAATAATGGAAAATAACAATAAATTTATTTTGGAAACACGTTTATCTGCATTAGGAATTGAGTTTCCTTTTTTTATAGCTCCAATGGTAGGTTTGTCTCATGTGGCATTCCGTGAGCTTATTGCAAGCTATACACCTAAAAATATTTTTGCAATTAAATTTACCGAAATGCTTTCTACAAGAAGAATTCCTAACGAAAAATTAGAAACCACAAATGAGCTAAAAGTTGCTTTGGGCGAAAAATATTATATTCCGCAATTATTAGGAAATGAGGAGCGTTATTTAGCTCCAAGTATTTTAAAATTACTTGAACAAGATCCTTGGGGATTTGATATTAATATGGGTTGTACCGTTGCGCATACTCTAAAACACAATTGGGGTGTTCGGCTCATGGGTGATGAAAAGTATGCAAGTGATGTTGTAAAAATTGTAAAAAAATTTTCAACCAAGCCTGTTAGCGTGAAACTTCGCGGAGGAATATCAGAAAACGAAACTTTTGAGAGATTATTATCGTTTACTTCTTCACTCGAAAACGCGGGTGCCAATTTTATAACGATTCATGCAAGAACCAAAGAACAAAAGCATAGTGGAGACGCAAATTGGAGTTTAGTCAGTGATATTCGACGGAAACTTTCGATTCCTGTAGTGGCAAATGGCAATATTCAAACTGCTCAGGATGCTGTCAGTGTTCTTAAAAATTATGAAGTCGACGGTGTTATGATTGCGCGAGCTGCAACCGCACGCCCATGGATTTTATGGCAAATATCAGAATTATTAGGGTATGGACAGACACCAATTGGTTATGAAGGGAAGAAAGCGCCGCAATCTCCCGAAGAAGAAGGAGCTGAATATGCACAAGCATGTTTACGTTTTATCAAAATATTAACTCAATATTTTGATGATGAAAGTTACATTTTAGAAAAATTTAGATTTTTTGTTGCAACGGGCGCAAGATGGTTTTTATTTGGACATCATTTCTGGAAAATATCAATGAAATCTAAATCAGTGACAGAACTTTATAACAATGTACTTGAGTTTTCTCATAACTGTAATAATACAATGACTCAGCATATTAAAATGTTTTAAATAAAAAATTTTCTGTCAAAAAAACGTCATTTATAGGAAATTTTAATCAATACTTCAAGTGTCTTTTAGTGAAATAATAAGAAAGCTAAGAGGTATTTATGAAAAATTTTAAAAATTTCAATAAAAAAAATTTTGTAAAACTTGTGATTATCTGTTTATTTATTTTTAATACTTTGGCCTATTCTCAAACAAAATATTCGTCACCAGATCCCTTTTTAATAATTGGTGATGATAATGATATTTCATCTTCACAAGAAATTACAAACAAAATTTCTCAAATACAGAATCAAAATAAAGAATTAAGAGCAAAGGTAATATCTTTGCAGGATTTATTAATATCTAGGTTTAAAGATAGAATAGAAGTTAAAGTTGAAATAGAATCAAGACAAGAAAAAGGATTGCCGCAATTTGGATTTATTGAACTAAACGCCACAATCAATAATGTTCCAATTATTAACTATACAAAACCAATATTTTTTGAAAAAAATATGCGATTACCAATTTTTAATGGACCTCTTCCAAATGGAAGATATGAAATTAAAATTCAAGGTTTGGTAGGACAACAAAATAATAATTGGCCATACGTAATTCCTCAAGGAAAATGGTCGGTTGAAAAAAAAGTAATTATAGATGGTAATATGACTATTGGTGTTCATAATATTAAGCTTATTTTAAAACCAAAAAAAGAAAATGGCATTCCTGAGTTAGAAATAGAAAGTGAAGAGTCATTGGAGAAAAAATAGTGTTTTTATTATGGATTGTTCTATTAATAATAAATGTCATTTTTCACTATAATTCTTATTCACAAATTGTAAAAAATACAGAATTAACTAGCGATATATTTGAACTAGATCAAGATATTCGTTTTAATCAATGGAAAAAATTAAGAGAAATCGATTGGAAAATTGAAAATATAAAAACTCAAATAAGAGGCTTAACATTATTATCAAACATTCCTGATCCAGAAAGTAAAGAATATGAAAAACAAAAATTTCCATTAGGACTAAAAGGAGATCCAATTAGAGCTGAAATTAATTTATTAAAAGCTCAAGATCATTTATACTTAGGAAACCCAAACACAGCTATCAATATTATAGAAGAAGAGATAAAAAAAATAAATCCAAGAAGTCATAAAAATACAGTTTGGGCAAATAAAATATTATTTGAAGCAAATAGACAGCTAAAAATCCATGAAAAAACAACTGATATATGTTTGAAAATGCTAATTATTTCTAATAATGATAAAGAATTATTTACCGAAAAATGGAGACTCTCCTGTTCATTAGAATTTTTTTATGAAACTCAAAAAAGAAAAATGAGTAATCAAATAAATAATTTTAAAAATAACATAAATATTTGGAGTCAGTCACCTTTAATAAAAAGAGATTCTAAATACTATGCTTTAAGTTCTGCTTTAATTTCACTTTCTTTAATAGAAGCATATTCAGATCCAATGTTTTCTATAAATTATCTTGAAAATTCAATAAATATTACTAAATATAATAATGAATTTTTAGGAAAGTCATATTTAATTTTAGCGTTAATGTATTTTAAAATTAATCAAAAAGATAAGTATATATCAATATTAAGGATGCTGTCAAATGATTATCAAAAAACAAATAAAAATTTAAAAAAAGTAGAAAAAAATGATTACAATTACTTTCAAGCAAATTTGTGTTTAGCAAGGCTTTATGCTATTGATGAAAACTATGAAGAATCAAAATTTTATTATCAAAAAATTTTATCTATTAATTCTGAAGATATAAAAATTAAATTTAAAAATAAAAAGTATGTATTTAATATTGAATATGCCCATGTTTTGTATCAATTAAATAAATATGATGAAAGTGCTCTACAATACAAATATGCAATAAATACATTAGAAAGTAATTTAATAAAAAATAAAGATATTCATAAAAATAAAACTAACATATCAAAATTTATTTTGGCAAATATAATTTCTAAACAATCTGAAATAAACTATGAAAATGAAGGTTATTTAATTGATCTAATAAGTCAGACGGAAGCTGATATAAGATTTATAGATAGTATTATTAAAAATAATAATAAGACAGATGAATCAATTATTGAAAATATTTTTATGCTTGCAAGTTTATCAGAACAATACGGAATAAAAAGTGAAACAATTAGTCGATTTTTAGATTTTAAAAAAGCGTATTTTTATTTTGATAATGAAATAATGCAATTAAAAAATGAGCTAGCTAACTCACTCAAGTCTATTGATTATACTTATAGTGGTATAATTGAATCAAGGGCAATTTCATCATTAACGTATTTAGAACAAATAATTGACAATTTTAAAGAAATCTTATTTAGTATGGATAGTCTCGAGTATCAACTATGGAATTCTAAAAGTCCTGGAATAGAATTTGCAAAAAAAAATAGATTTGAATTATTAAAAAGACTCTACTCTATGGATGATGATATTAGTAACTTTAAAATTAAAACTGAAATTGAAAAAGAAACTTATAGACCAAATATCCCACATGTAATTGGAAAAACGGCAAACTCAGTGTATAATTTTGGAGCAGAACTTGCATCATTAAATTATTTGTTTTTTTTAAGTAGTTATAGAATTCCAGAAAAAAAGTACGATGAAGATATTTATTTACTTGAAAAAGGTTATTCAGAAAAAATTTATAATCATATTTATAATCAGTTAGTTGATTTAAGTATTAGAGATAGGTATCTAGAATTATCTAAGAGCTTAAAACCTGCTTCATTAAAAATTTTTGATTGAAACTCTGAAATTATTAAAAATACAATTAATGGTTTTTATAATTTGCACTATAAAAATAGAATAAAACCAGTTTCAAAAAATGATTTTGATTTTAATGAGGCAGTCAATGAATCATGGAGTGAATTAATAAATAGTTATAATCAGACTATAATGGCAGCTAAAAAAATTAAAAATAGAATGAATCAAGAAAGAAAAGAAATTTTGGAAAGTATAAATATTATAACAAATAAAATTAATAATGAACAAAAATTAATCAAAGTTGTAAAAGATAGTATAGTTAAAGAATATAATAAAAATATTAATGACTTAATAAATCAGATAAGGCCAAGACTAGTAGAATTTTATGATTATGTAAATATAACTTTATCTGTAAATAATAAGGCAAATTATGATTTAAGAATTGTAAGAGATAATGATATTAAAAGATCATCCGAAGAAAGAGAAAAATGGCTGAACTCATTAAGGCAGTCTGTAAAAATGGATTTAATAAGATGAAGAAAATTATATTTTTAATTATTATTATTTTTCATTTTAAAATTTATTGCAATGAAAAATTCTTTATACCAAATCTCTCGCATAAAAGTAAAAATAGATTTAATTCAAAAACAGAACAAGAAGAACAAGTAAAAGATGTATTTAAAGGAATTTTTGAATTACATTATGAAACATGGAAAGAGGAGTTTATTAGAGACTTGAATTTTAAAGCTCAGATTACGGATTTAGAAGAAGAGAAATTACTTCAAGATAGTAAAAAAATTCAAGAAGAAAAAATTAAAATTTCAATTGAAAATTTAAAGAAAATATATAATAAAAAAGAAAAAAATAATGCATTTTTTGAAGCAGCATACAAGCTTTCATTGTATTCATTTATGACAAAAATATTAGATGCAAATGAGTCAAGAAGTATTCTTGATGATTGCATTGAAAATTTTAAAGTAAATGATGAAAATAAAAAATTATTTATAAGAATTCATCTTCTTGCAGGCTATCTAGCCTTTCATTCAGAAAAATACGTGTTATCAAGTTCATACTATAAAGATATTATTAATTTAAAATTAAATCTTAAGAATTTGAAAGAAGAACTCGTAAGAGCATATATTGGTTTAGGTGATGCTGAATTTGAGCAATATAATTTTCAAAATTCTCTAAAATTTTATGAAAAAGGGTTTGATTTAGTAAAAAATATTGCAGAAAAGGACCAATATAAATATTTAAATTTTGTTGGTAATATAAATATTAGGTTGCTATGGGCTTCTTATAGAAACGCAAATTATCAAATTGCTGTTAACTATGCCTATAATTTATCAAGAGAGCATTTAAAATATAAAAAAATAATTTCTGAAAAAGTTTTTGAAGATATAATTAGAATTGGAGGAATTGCATTATTTGAGACGAGAGATATTAATAAATTTGATTTAATAGCATCTGACAAAGCATCTGGTGAAATTGGTAAAAAAATGATTGTTAAAGCATTTTATCAGCTTACAAGTTCAGGCCACGCAAATGAAGTGGAGAATATAGCTAAAATAATTGAAGATAAATTTAAATTTTCAAAATCACACTTAGATTTTATTGATGCAAGAATTGAAGCATTAAAATATATTCAAAATTTTGATAAATTAAATGAATTGGCTTATTATGCAACAGCGTATATTTCTATGGAATCAGTATGGAAAACTCGTCTTAGTTTATCAGAAAATGAAGAAGATAAAAGAAGAAATTTAATTTTTGAATATTCACTACCTTCAGCGCAGTATTTTTATAAATTAGGACAAACAACAAAATCTCTTTCTATGTACTTAAAAAGTGCAGAAATATATAACTCTCGTCTGCAAGAACATTTTGATGGTGATAAAAGAGAAGAATTACTACAGCTCTATGCTGATGCTCTTATGAAGGGAGAAGATTATGAAAATGCATTAAAAGTTGTGGAAGAGAGTTTTAAGTATACATTAAATATAGACTCTCTTAAAATTGCATGGTACCAGTTTGTATACATTTCTAGAAAGATTAGTGAGGATGAATTTAACTCACAGTCTGAAAAATATAAAAAATATGAAAATGCAGTAGATGGATTTATAGCTAACTTTCCAGATAATCCTCAAGCAAGATTAGCGTTATTTGAAAGCGCAAAACGTGCTGAAGTTTTAAAAGACTATAAAAATTCAAGAAATCGGTATGAAAAGATTCTTTCATTAAAACCCTTAGACTTGGCAATGTTTAATCTTGAGGAAAAATCAAAAACATGCTTTGCATTAGCAAATTTATATATAAAAATGAACACAGGAAGTGATGAAATTCCCATTGCAGCGGGAGCATTAGAGAAGTTTGTAAATATGAGTGTTGTTAACAATGAAGTAAAAGAATTTGTTTTAAATTCTAATTATAAAATCGCGTTATTATTTTCTTCAAATTTAAAAATTAAAGGAGAATTGCTTAATTCTGTAAATTTTCTTGAAAGCTGGGTCATTAATTTTATAAATAATCCAAATTCTGGAAATATAGCAGTCCTTGCGCTAGAAGATTTTTCTTCAATACAAAATTGGGAAAAAGTTTCATCTTTAAGTAATTATTTTATTAATAATAACTCAAAAAATAATAGAATTAATGAAGTGATGTATTGGAAAGCAAGAGCATACGATATGCAATTGCAGTTTTTAAATGCGGCTTCGCTTTATGATAAATCGTCCTTTAATAATACTAATTTTATTTCTGTTGATAAAAGATTGTACGCTTTAAAAAGAGCATTAGAAATATATAGCATATTTAATAAAGAGTCTGATGCTGCCAGATTGCTAGAAAGAATTGGAAAAATTAGTTTAATGCAAGAAAAGATTGATAATACTGAATTCTTAAATTATTTAATTAATTCAGCTGATAAATATTATAATTTAAAAAATTATTCTAAGTCAAATCTTATTTATAAAGATGTATTAAAAATTAAAAATATTGATAAGTATTCTTATAATAGGGCATTGTTTGGAGTATCTTTGTCTAATCTCCATTTGGTTAATAAATATAATTATAGTGTTATAGATAAAAATATTAATAAAATTTACATTGAAAATAATATAAAAAAAGATAATTTAATGGATAAAATAATATTTGATGTAATCGAAAAGTTAAACAATTTTGAGGACTATGTATTTAATAAAAATTATATTTCATTTAATAAAAAAATGAATAATAAAGATATTGATTTTATGTTAAATTCAATTAATAGATTAAAAAATAGGTTAAAACTTTTTAAAAATAAAGCAAATTTTATAGAAGTAATTAATAAATCAAATATTTTACTTGGAAAAATGTCCTCAATGTTGTCTGATTCATATTCTAAATATTATCAATTTTTGAAAAATGACAAGTTTTTAATTACAGCAAATATTTTAAATACAGATGCAAAAAAGTACTTTTACGATGCGCTAACAAATATTAGCAATGACATTGATAATCAAATTTTAATTTCAAGCTATCTTTCTAAATATGAAAACAGAGAGTTTAAAGTAATTCCTCAGCCATTAGTTCAAACAAGTCAAAATTCAGAGTTTATTTACGATTACTTATTTAATACATTTTTTAACAATAACACAAACTATAAAAAAGGAGTAGATGAATGAAACCTTTTTTTATAATTGTTGTTCTCACATATTGTTTTTTAGTGTCATGTGTTAATAGTAGAGAGAGTAAAAAAATATTAGGAAAAAACTCAACAAGTATTAATGCTGATTCTCAACTCTTAAGATTAAGTTATCAACCGGCTTTATTTTATTATCCAGATTCTAGTATTAGGTCACAAAGAAAAATGTTAAATGAAAATAATACTCCTCAAAGCATCATTGAGTATATGAAACCAAGAAAAGAAATTGATCAGTTATTAGAAAAAAATAGACTTGATTTTAGAATATTTCAATTTGAGCCTAACGAATCGAATATAATTTTTAATGCTCTGCAGTTTTTAAGGCAGGGTGATTATCAAAGTGTTATTGAAAAATCAAGATTAGTACTAAATGAATTGCAGGTTAATGATTCTTATTTGCCGATTGAAGCTTATTCTCTAAGTCCTTATAAAGAAGCTTCTTTATTGTTGGCATTAGCATATATTCAAACTGGAGATGAAATTGGAGCTGTGCAAATTTTAGAAAAGCTTGTAGAAAATTCTAAGAATTGGTCACCTATATATGTAGTGCTTTCTGAGTATTATTATAATAAAAAATATTATTTGTTATCTCTTGACGTGTCAAATCGAGGAGTCGATTTAGCAATTGATAAGAATCCTTATTTGTATATTTTACAAACAAAGTCAAATTTTGCTTTAGGAGATAAAAAAAATGCTAGAATTTCAATAAATCGAGGAGAGTTATTATTTCCAAATAATAATGAAATTATTTTATGGAAAGGAATTCTTGAACACTTTGAAGGAAATAATGAACAGTCTTGTCAATATTTTTTAGATTCATATTTTTTAGATAAAAAAAATCCATACTCTGCGCATAATTACTCTTATTGTTTAATTAAAGATAGCCAATTTGAAAAAGCGAACGAGGTATTAGAATTAGCCATTTCAAATTTTCCATCCAATGCTCACTTGTATTATTTAAAGGGTGTTTTAGAAAATAGTCGAGGTTCTTTTTCTGCTGCTCAAAAATCATGGCAAGCATACTTAAGTTTAATTGATGAAAATGATCCAAATTATAAAATAATTTATTTTAAACTTTCTCAAATGGTATATAGTAATAAATAGCAAAAAAAAATACTATATATTCTTGAATAGTAAATTTGTAGTTAAATTTTATTGACTTCTAGTTACATAATTTGTATATCTTTGGTTATAAGCGGTATAGTTTCGCTTTTAGTTAGGCTAGTTAATGCCAATTAGTTTTTTTGTAATAGTTTTTTGGTTTGCGGCGTTTTTCTGTTGCAAAGCGCACCTTGGAGGCATGTCTCATGGCTAAGAAGTTATATGTTGGAAACCTTCCTTTTAGTTGTACAGATACGGAGCTTTCACAAGCTTTTAATCAGTATGGTATTGTGACAAGCGCTCGTGTTGTTACAGATCGCGAAACTGGTCATAGCAAAGGATTTGGTTTTGTAGAAATGGAACAAGAGGATGATGCTCTCAAGGCTGTTGATAATTTAAATGGTAAACCTTTTATGGGTAGACCGTTGACTGTTAATGAAGCCCGTCCTCGTGAAGAGAGTAGACGAGATGGTGGTTATCATCGTCGTGGCTTTGAAGCTCGTGGATAGAGCTTTTATTTAGTATTTTAAAAGTATTCCTAATTTTTATTTTCTTAACATTCACTTAAGTAATCTACTCGCTCTTAATTACTTTATAAAACTCCACCTCATATTATGTAATTTTCTTATTTTGCTTAAGTGAAATTTTTTTTAGATGTATACTAAATAAATTTATTAAAAATTTTTGAATTTTAGATTGAATAAATGAGTAGATAAACCAAGGAAGTGATGGATAGTAATCATGAATTGCAACAATTGCCTTGTTTTCATGAGGGCACAAGCGAAATTCAAGTCTAGCATTAGAAAATTGTTTTTTAACAACTAATATCCCTCCAGTTATATAAAAAATTTGTCTGTCAACGCAACTTCTGGTATGAGATAATTCAATTGTTACTAAATTTATTCCTAATAATTGAAATTTTAATATATTCTCTTGTTCTTTATACATCACAATCATAAAAAATTTTTTTTGCAACCATTTTATATATTCGTCTCTGAGTTCATAAGAATTCCAGCCGGCTGGCAAATGAATTCTTTGAACAGTTCTTACTTTTTTTTCTTCTCTAATATTTTTTTTCTTAAAGGGTTTGGACTTATTTTCGTACTCTATTGCTCTTTGCAATGATTTTTCCAACTCAATAGGTTGCGGAATATACTTATTAAAAATGGTTTTATTACTTGCAATTAAATTATGTTTTAGAGTATCTATCAATGGTGAAATTGTAAAATAATCTGCACCAGTAATTATATAAACACATAATTTAGAAAATGCTAAAGAAAAAAATGGAACTGTTATAATAGTTCTTTTTTTATTCATAATTTTTGAAATTCTAAGCATCAAAGAGTTGTATGAAATGATCTCAGAGCCATGAACATCAATGCTTTTATTGTAAACTTCGCAATTCCCAACACAATTTTCAATAAAATTTACAACATCGATAATATCTATTGGTTGTGATAAAGAGTTAGTCCACTTTGGAGTCGCCATAATTGGTAGTCTTTTTACCAAGCTGTGAACTATCTGAAATGAACTTCCGCCAGGTCCAATAATCATAGCAGCCCTAATACAAGTGAGCGCGATTTCATTGCATGACAAAATTTTTTCAACTTCTTTTCTGCTTTTTAGATGTTTAGATATATTTTCTTCGTCATTCGGTAAAATTCCACCAATATAAATAATTTGTTTTATCTTATTTTGCTTTGCTGCTCTGCGAACATTATCTGCAATGATTAAATCAAAATCTACAAAATTATTTTGTGAGAATTTTGATTGCTTGCACATTGAGTGAATTAAATACAATAAATAATCACAGTTTTTCAAGGCATTTTCTGTGTCTTTTAAACTAAATAAATCACACTTAACCCATTCAATATTCGCATTTTTTTCTATATTATTTGGAATTACTCTTGATAATGCTTTAATGTAAAATTTTTTTGATAATTCGTTAATTGCATGTTTTCCAATAAATCCATTTGCTCCAGTAATTGCAATGCAAGGTTTTTTCATATTGTTACCTCATTACATTTTTGTATTAGTGCAAATAAATATTTCAACTCATCTTAATCTTTTTAAAAATAATAATATATATCATAGAATTATTATTTTTACCATTCTTATAAGATTTTGTTTCACTTGCGTTTAGTTTGAATTTTTTGTCAATTAGTGATAAATTAAAATGTCAAATTATTATACTATATTCACTCAGGAGATTATAAAATTAAAGTAGCTGTTATTGGATCTGGTATTGGCGGTTTAACTGTTGCATCGTTGTTGGCAAAAGAAAATTTTACTGTTGATTTATATGAGCAAAATAGTAAATGCGGTGGTAAAATGTTTTGCTATACAAATGACGATGGACTTATTTGGGATACTGGTCCAACATTAATATCTCTTCCAAATGAAATAAGAAATACGTTTTCTTATTTACAAGTTTCATCTCCTGAGATGTATTCAATACATACAGGATGTCGAGTATTATTTTCTGATGGATCTGATTGGATACTTCCAAATGGTAAAGAAAAATTAATTAAATATTTTACTGACAATAAAATTTGTAAATTTAACGAATTTGAAAAATTAATGGAAACATCTGAAAAATTTTTTGATTTTGCAGAAAAATACATTTTTGATGATGATCCGCCAAAAATTTTGAATTTAGGTTTTAATTCTTTAAAGTCAGGAATTTTATTTAGAAACCCAAAAATTAGTTTGATGCCGTATTCAAAATTAGTTGATAAGTATATATCAAATTCTAATTTAAGGGAGTTTTTATACCATTTTTCTAGCTATGTTGGAATGAATCCTGATTTAGCACAAGCTGGAATTATAAGTATTGCTCATGTAGAGCTTAATTCTGAGGTTGTGTTTCCCAAAGGCGGTGTCTATTCAATTGCAAGGTGTTTAATTGGTGCTGCTGATAAATTGAATATTAGAATTTTTACAAATTCAGAAGTAGTAAATGCAACCCCAATTTTAAATGAAATTAATATGCATGCATGGAATCTAACAATTAGTAAGAATTCACTAATTAACAATGAAGTTTATGATCTGGTTGTTTCTAATTGTGACCCTTATGTCTCTTCTGAAACATGGTTGAATAATAATAAAATAAAAAATAACTTTGAGAATAATATAAAAAGTAACAAAATGCGAGCATCTGAAAGTCAATTTGTAATTTTATTTGATTGGGAAAACCATGTTCCAATTTCACACCATTTAAAGATATTTCCGAAGAGTTGGAGAAAAAGTTTTATTGATGTTTGTGAAAAACTTGAAATACCTGAAGATCCTTGCATTTACCTAGTGTGGCCACATGCAACAGATAGTTCGGTTTCTCCTAGAATTTTATTTATATCGGCAATGGCTCCAAATAATTTGTCAGGCATTACGTGGAGCGAAGAATTTTCTCAAAATTATGCAGAAAAAATTTTAAATATTTGCAGAAAAAGATTAAAGTTGTCTTTTGAAGGAAAAATATTTAAAATAGTCACGCCGTTTGAATTAGAAAAAAGAGCAAAGAGTTATAAAGGAGGAATATATAGTGCAACGTATTCTAAGTTTAATCCAACAGGATTTCACTTTTCTGGTTTAACAGAGTTTCAAAATTTGTATTTTGTTGGTGCAGGAGTTCATCCTGGAGCGGGAGTGTCAATGGTCATGAAGTCTGCAAGACGCATTGCACAACATATCATACAAAAATTTAAATATAGGATTTGATGATATGATAGAGCTTAAAATTATTGCATGTTTTTTTCTTTTTATATTTTTGATCATCGCTACTTTTGATGGTTTGTATTTTCATTTGTATAAATATCGATTATTCTTACATGCGAATTCAAAAAAAGAACATTTTCTTCACACTCTTAATAGCTTACTGTTTCCGTTTACAATTTTATTTTTGTTTGATGATCATTTTAAAGGAATTTTTTTGTGGATTGGTCTGTTTTTATTTTTTGTAACATTATTGGTTGAGTTTTTTGATGTATTTGAAGAAAAATTTAGTAGAAATAATTTAGGCGGATTAACAAGTTTAGAATATGCATTGCATTTTGCAATGTCTGGATTAAGAGCTACATATACATCTTTAATAATTGTTTCAAAGCCTTTAGAAAATTGGTCTTTAGGTTCGAGTTTTTCTAGTGTAGGTTTTTTTGAAAATAAAATCGAATATTTTTTTATTTATCCAGTATTTTTAATAGGAATTTTTGTTTTTATGATTCACGTGTACTTTATATTTTATAAAGAAAAAAAATTTAATGAGACATAATAATATGAAAAATCACTTGCAAGATATGTTTATAAGTGATTTTAATTTCATAACAAAAGCCATTCATGATTTTGTTAAATTAAAATTGCCTCAGTTTATAAAATATGAAAATCCATATATTTTTAATATATTAGAAAAAAAATTATTAGATATTTCTTCAGAGGCAATTTCCTCTAATGCAAAGCGATTGCGCCCCTTAATTTGTATTTGGGTTTTAAGAAACTATTATTTATCTGGAGATTTTTCGACCCATTTAAGCGACTTAAGTTCTGAGAAAGCAAAAATTGTAAATAAAATACTTAATATAGCTATTATTATTGAAATACTGCATAGTGCTAGTTTAGTTATTGATGATATAGAAGATGGTAGTTTAGAAAGACGAGGCAAAAAATCCATGCATGTGCAATATGGAATGCCTCATGCATTAAACTGCGCAAATTGGATGTATTTTTTAGTATTTAAAATGCTACCAAAAAATTTAGTTGAACTTTGTTATTCGACACTATTTGACTGTCATATTGGGCAAGCATTAGATTTAAATAGTAACAATTTTGGTGATAATGCTGAGATGTTTTTAAATAATTCAGAGAATCGATGGACTTATTATAATAAATGTGCTGAACTAAAAACCTCAAGATTAATTATTTTTTCTTTTGATTGTTTAAAAGAAATTCTTAATTTAAATGATGATTTGTTATTTAAACTAAAAAAAATATTTATGGAATATGGAGTTATTTATCAAATTTTTGATGATATAAAAAATCTTATTCCAGATATTAGTTTTGGAAAAATTTATGAAGATTTGAATTACGGTATTCGCAGTTCTGTTGTTTTAACATTTCTTGATATTTTGTCTGAGCAAAATAGTCAAGAAGCATTAAAAGTTCTTTTTTCTAAAAATTTTAAAAAATATTTTCTTGAACATGAAAAAAGAAACTTAGCGATTATATCATGCTATAATAATGCTAAGAATATGTTAAGTTTAAATTCAAATTCTTTATATTCTTTATGTTTATGTGACAAATCTAAGGATTATTTATCAAAAATTATTGAGAATCCTTTTAACAATATTAATATAAATTCCGCAATAAATCCTTGTAAATATACTCATAACCTTCAAGAAGAAATTATTTATGAATGAAAATTTGCAAATATCAGATGCTGACATATTAAAAATTGGTGATATGGAACCTATTATATTTTCTGAATTTATGAATGATATTGAATATGAATGGTTTTATCTGGAAATAGTAAAAGATGAATTTCAGATTGTTTGTATATTTAGTATCAAAGACCCTTTTCAAAATAATAAAAAGAATAAAAATAAAGCATCTGTTTATCTAACCTGGTTTCAAGATAATTCTTTGGTAGCATATTCATATTCTTTTTATAATAGTGATATAGAGGAATTTTTTTATAAAAATTTATCCAGTTGGATCAATAATAAAACTAACGAACTAGAATTATGGATTCCTGACTACACTTTATCAAGTTATATACATTTAGTTATTGAAAGTCCAATTAGTTCATGTTGTAAAATTAATACAAGTAAAAGCAATAAATTTAATGATAAAAAGCATTACTGGCAATTTTTAAAATTTAACAATGATTGTAAAGGTTATATTGAAAAAATTCATGTTTCTAAAGATTTTAGATTAAATGAATATTTAAATAGAGGTTCAAGATTTTATGATGCATTACTGAGATTAAAATTGAAAGATAAATTATCAAGTAAAAAAATATTAAATGGAGCTCAAATATATATTGATCATAATGCAGGAATAGAGCCATTGTATTTAATGAAGAAAAATTGGTTTTGGTGGCATGCAGGAAATTCATCTAATTTTGAAGTGTGCTACTATTTCCCTCATTGCAAATCTATGTATTATATTTCTGGAGATTTAAATAACTCCAAATCAGAAATTTTATCTTTTGATAATAATAAAATTACAGTTAGAAAATCAATGTCTTTTTTTGGAGTATTTTATCCTAAAAAATTAAAATCGCCTAAATTCAGTATAATTAATTATAAAATGTACTTAGAATCAGCACCTTTTTATATAAGATGCAAAAGTCTTGAGAGTTATGGTTCAACACTTGAAGTAATGAATCCAAAAAGAATATTAAAAAAATTTAATCAATTACTTTTAATGTCAAGAAAAATTTATATTAAAAAAAATATTAAAAATATATCTGATATTTCAGGAAAATTTTCTTTTAATGAAATTTGTTCTTTAGTTACAAAATTAAATGGAAAATCATTTTATGCATCTTCGTTTATTTTAAATAAGTTTGAAAGAATAAATTCTTATTTTATTTACACTGTTTGTAGGCTAATTGATGACGCTACAGACGAAATAAAATTATTTAATTTAAATAAACAAAATGGCGTCTTGTTTTCCAAAAAATTTCTGAGTGTATTATGGGATAATGATTTTATCCCCCAAAATTTAAGTAGAGAATTTTTAAATAGTTTAAGATTTAATCTTCTGCACTGTACAAATTATGTAATTGATAATCAGTCTTTAATTAATTTTATTATAAAATCTCGCGATACTATCAAGAGCTTAAATATTGAGAAAAAGTATTTTGAAGAGCTGATTGCTGGGCAGAATATGGATGAAAATTTTTCGCAACCAAAAAATTTGAATGATCTTAATATTTATTGCTTTCGTGTTGCTGGCGTTGTTGGTATTTTAATGGCAAAAATATTTAAAACACCAAATACTAGTAATGCATATATTGCAGCTGAAAAACTTGGAATTGCAATGCAGATCACAAATATTTTAAGAGATATAAAAGAGGACTTTGAAAAAAATAGAATTTATATTCCAATTTCATTGCTTGATAAATTTGGTGTTAATGATTCTCTTTTTAATTTAAAATTTGATTTAAGTTCTATTAATAAAAATTTTTTAAATGTAATAGATGACCTAGCACAGTATGCAATTTTATGTTATAAAGATGCTTAT
This sequence comes from Spirobacillus cienkowskii, assembly GCF_037081835.1. Lineage (GTDB taxonomy): Bacteria > Bdellovibrionota_B > Oligoflexia > Silvanigrellales > Silvanigrellaceae > Silvanigrella > Silvanigrella cienkowskii. Next base: position 278,296 of record NZ_CP146516.1, read on the forward strand.
GATGGAATTAAATTTATTCCAGATTTTCGATCTCGTTTATGTGTTAAGCTGATGATAGCTATTTATGGTTCAATACTCGGAAAAATTCTGATCAATAAAATGATTGTATTTAAAAAAAGAGTTTTTGTTTCAAAATTTAATAAAATTACTATTTGCTTAAAAGTTATCTTAGGATTTCATCCTTTAAGAGTTGCTAATCTAAATGGAGAAAAAAATTTATATGAAAAAATTTGATGTTGTAGTTGTTGGCGCAGGATTTGGAGGATTATCGTGCGCATTAACTCTACAAAGCATGGGTTTAAAAGTCGCGTTGGTCGAGGCTCTAGATAAAATTGGCGGTCGTGCTTATGTTGAATGCAAGCAAGATTTTAAATTTGATCGCGGACCGACAATTATTACTGCTCCATTTTTAATTGATGATATCTTTTCGATGTCAGGTGCGAATAGAGCCGATTATTGTGAGTTTATACCTGTTGATCCATTTTATAAAGTGATTTTTGATGATGGTACCAGTATTTCGCATTATAACTCAGAAGAAAAATTTTATAATGAAATTCTTAATGTTAGTGCAGATGATTTGCAGGGTGTGAAAAATTTTTTTTTGCATGCAGAAAAAATTTTTCAAAAGGGATTTATTGAGTTAGGTGATAAAAATTTTTCTGGATTGATAAGTATGTTGGGTGTGGCTCCACAATTGCTAAAGTTGCACGCCATTCGTCCTGTGTATTCTATGGTATCCAAATATGTAAAAAACGAAAAAATAAAACAGTTTTTAAGTTTTCACCCTTTGCTAATTGGTGGCAGTCCTTTTCGTGCATCTGCTGTGTACAGTTTGATTAATAAATTGGAAAGAGCCTATGGCGTATATCATGCTGTCGGAGGAATGCACAAACTTGCAGAAGCATTTCGCAAACGTTTTGAAGAGCTAGGCGGAGAAGTATTTTTATCATCGCCAGTTTCTGCTGTCGATAAATTGCCTTCTGGGTTATTTGAAATACAAACTCCTAATCAAGTTTTTTATTCTGAGAGAATAGTTGCAAATGCAGATATGCATCGTTTTGTGAAAACTGTGTTGAGGGGTGATGCCTATCCCAAAAAATTGTCAAAAAAATTAGAGAAAGCAGATCTTAGTATGTCTGCATTCTTATTGTATTTAGGCACAAATAAACAATGGCCAAATATGTGTCAACATTCAATAATACTTGGACCAAGATATAAAGAACTGATTCATGATATTTTTATTAAAAAAATTGAATTTGAAGATTTTAGTCTTTACCTTCATATCCCAACTCGCTCTGATGCGTCTTTAGCTCCACAAGGAGGGGAAGTTATTTATGCGTTGGTGCCAGTAGCAAATCTTAATAGTAATACCAATTGGGATGAGTACAAATTGACAATGGCAGAGCGCGTAAAATCTTTTTTAGAAGAGCGTTTTATGCCTGGGTTAAGATCTTCAATTGTAGTTGAAAGTGTATTTACTCCTAAAGATTTTGATTTAACTTTAAGAAGTCATTTAGGCAATGCTTTTGGTTTAGAGCCTTGGATTTTGCAAAGCGCAGGGTTTAGGCCGTCAAACGTATCGTCAGAAGTAGATGGTCTTTATTTTGTTGGTGCCAACACTCAGCCAGGAGCTGGCTTACCAGGCGTTATTTTAAGTTCACGAATCACTTGTAGACTACTTGCCAATGATATGGGTTCTATAAAAATGCCTTCTTTGTTAAGTAAACTTCCTACGGCATTTAATTATGTTAATAACAATTAGTATGTGATTTATCTTTTTAAGGATACGAATATTATTATGAAATTAAGTTCTTGTCCTATATGTTCGAATAATAAATCAGAGTTTCAAATAGCAACCTCTGCACACCTTTCAAATGTGCAGCAACAGTTTGAGTTTAGAAAATGTTTGTTCTGCACAACAATTTTTTTAGCAAATCCACCAGATGATTCACAGATAAAATTATTTTATGAAAATGATTATTTGCCTTATGGTTCTTCAGATTATTGGGGTAAATACTCTCGGTTTGTAAATCTATGGCAAAAAAAGCTTGATCGTAAAAGAATGAATTTAGTACTTAAGTATTATAAAGTAAAAAATTCTTCTACAAAAGTTTTAGACTTTGGTTGTGGATGTCCAACATTTTTAGAGTTGCTTGAAAAAAATAAGGAATTTCAATGTTTTGGTTATGACTTTTCTGATAATGGTTGGAAAAATCAATTGCAAAGATTTAAAAAAATAAAACTATTTTTTGGGGAGTTTAATCAGTTATTCGATGCAGGTCCATTTAATATTATAACTCTTTGGCATAGTTTGGAGCATCATTTTCAACCACAGCAGTTATTGAATAATCTTTATAATTCTGCTGATTCTGATGCGCTTCTTATAATAGAAGTTCCTAATTTTAATTCTATTTTAAGAAAATTGCAAAAAAAATATTGGGCTGGTTACCATACGCCGAGGCATAGTGTCGTATTTGATTCTAATACTATTTCGTATCTGTTAGAAAAATCAGGATGGAAAATTATTAAAATCAAAAAATATGGCACTTTAGATAGTTTTACAATGTGGTGGCTAGGATTTTTTGAAAAAAATAGAGAGAAAAAGACTAGAAATTTATCAATAAATACTATTTTTTTGCATTTATTATTTTTTAAAATATTGTTATTTCCATTGTTTATGTTAGAAAAAATTTTGGGTTTTGGTGTCATGATAGTAATTTGTAGAAAAATTTAACTTTAAATGATTTGGATTTATTTAAAATGAATAAGACAAAAATTTCCGCGGTTTGCAAGGGGTTGGTTTTTAATAATTCAAGCTTTGTGTTTAGTTCTATTTTATATGTTATAAGTATTTTAATTATTTTTTATAATGTAAATAACTCAATATTGGATAATTTATTTTTTTCAATAATTTTATCTTTCTTCGCAACTTTTTTTATAAATAAATTATTATTATTATACAATATTAAGTTTCGACTTTTTTTAAATTATTTTTTGCCAATTGCAATTGGTGCTATTTATTATTTTGCAACAAAAAATTATTATACAAGCAATAAATATCTTTTTTTTGGGGGCTTAATTTTTGTTTTTTTGTTATTAAGTAATTTATTTGAATATCTTAATTTTAAAAACAATTTAAGTTATATTTATAAGAAATTATTATTTTTGCAGAATTTGTTGTTTTCTTTTTTAATTTCAGGAGTTATTTTTTTAGGTATTTTTATTTCATTAGGTTCGATTGAGCATTTATTTGATTTTAATTTTTTTAATGATAAAATTGCCAGGTTTCTTTTTTCTACATTTTTATATGTTAGTGTTTTAATATTTATTGTTTTATCTTCTTTTGTGCAAAAATATAACAAATATTTATTAAAATATTTAAATTTTTCTATTGTTTATTTAATATCTCCGCTGCTCTTAATTTATACAACTATTTTGTATATTTATTTTATTAAGATTATTAAAGAATGGCAATTGCCCAATGGTGAAGTTGCATGGATGGTTACCACACTATGCGTTTTTTCCTTATTGAGTGTGGTATATTTGAAATCTATAAAATTTACAGATAAATACAATTATTTGAGAGTTTATGTTAAGTATTTTCCTTTTTTATTATTGCCACTTCTCGTCTTACTTTTTTTAAGTGTCTTTGTTAGAATTGAATTTTATGGTATAACAGAACACAGGTATTTTCTTTGTTTATTTGCAACCTGGTTTTTATTTTCTTTTATTTATATTGGTTTTATAAAAGACTTTAAAATTAAAGCACTTATTAGTTCTTTATTATTTTTATTTGCGTTATCACTTATTAGTCCTTGGAATGCATTTAGAATATCTAAAAACAGTCAGCAAGAACGTTTGCAAAATGTGTTATCTAAAAATCAAATATCAATTAAACAAAATAAAGTACAAACTGCTCATAAATTAAGTCAGCAAGATTTAATTCTTTTAAGTTCAGTCTTTGATTACCTCATCAAGAATCATGGTATTGAAACCTTAAATTTTATATTTGATGAGACAGCCTTGTCTGATTATATGCAACAATATAAAAAACAAAATTTTTTTGAAGAGCATTTGATATCAGAAGCAATGATGAAGACATTAAACCTCAGGTATGTTCCTCAGTATTTGAGAAATAAAAAAGAAGCAAATTTTTACTGGAATTTAGAAAGTAATTTTAGCAAGCTGAATATTGCGGGATCAAAAAGTTTTGCACCGTTTGATTTTTATTCAAACTCTAAAAGTATTAAATATGAGCAACTTGAACTCTCTTTTGATGAAGCGCTATTTCAACTTGTCATTAAAAATGACAATACAGTTTTAGGTCAAATTTCTCTAAAAGAATTAACACAAAAAGCAAGTCAATATAAGTCTGAAGATAATAAAAACTTTATACCATCAGATGTTATGCTAATTGATTTTAATAAAAATAAATTTCATATTAAGATATGGATTCAAAACCTCGTCAGCACCCAAACTGGGGACAATTTTAAAGAATCAGAAATAAATGGTATTGTCTTTTTCTATTAAGATTTCTAGGAATACTTTGCCTTGTATCAATATTTTGACGTTTTGGTTTGACAATTTCTAATTTTGTTAAGCTTAGCTTATAGTGCGATGTGTTGTCACATCGCTATTTTGTTTGCTCACCAAGATGTAAAACCTTTTTAAATTCATCATATGTCGGTGTTTTTTCAAAGGTTTCTCTGTTTTTAAGATCGATTCCTTGCAAATAGTGTTGCAACAAGTCACCAGCAAGCCACATGCCAAAAATTGGCGGCAAATAGCTAATAGTGCCAAGCATGACTCTTTTATGTTGGCATGCACCAAACTCTTTTTGAATGGTTGGACAGATGCAAAGCCACTCTGTTCCAGGAACTGCCTGTTCTGGCTCTATGGCTTCTTCTGTTGAATAAACTACTCTCACTCCTTCAGTTATGCCTATTTCGCGAAGCTTGATTCTGACTTGTTTTGCAAACCGATCAACTTTTGTCTCAGAAATGTCAGCACATTTTATTTGGGAAGGGTCTAAGCGGCTTGCAGACCCCATAGAACTCCAAACTGGAATATTAAGATTTTTGCAGCGAGCGATGAGATCAACCTTTGGAATAAGAGTATCAATACAATCAATCACTGCATCCACTTTTTTATTTGCAAGTCTTTCAGCCTCTTCAAAAATAAAGTTTTGCTTATCTGGATGATGGTGTTCGGCAATTGCATGATACTGGCCGTGGGGATTGATTTTTTTTAATCTCTCTACCATAAGAGCAACTTTTTTTTGCCCGACTGTGTCTGTAAATGCATGAATTTGTCTGTTTACATTGGTAACACATACTTCATCGTGGTCAACCAATGTTACATGACCAACAGCAGCCCGTGCAATTGCCTCGGCAGCAAACCCTCCAACTCCCCCAGCTCCGACAATAAGAACATGTAAATTTTTAAAACGGTTTAATCCTTCTCTGCCCACTAAAAGCTCGAGCCTACTAAAACGATGATTACGAAAAGCCATTATTTATCCTTGTCACTTAAGCAAACAAAAAACATAGTTCCAGACATCATTTCATAGATATTTTTTTTGATTTAATCTAGTAAAAATTGAATAACTTAGATTTTTTGCAATAACTTTAATATAGTAAATTAAGAGAGTTATCCAAGAAGGTTTTGCATCGATTTTTGAGCGTTATGTTTTTTTACACCTTTGAAAGTTCTGAACACTATAATGGAAGCGCCAACTAAAAAGGACATAATTGAAAAAGGCCACCCTATAAATGGAATAAAGCCAAATATCCAAGATAATACGAAAAAAATTGATGAGAACCAAAAAGTCTGTATTTGCCAACGCAAATGGGAATCGATCCATTTTGAAGGAGAGCGCATTCTTGCAAAGTAAGACATAAATAAAGGGATTAAAGAAAATAGCCCAGCCGAAAACACAAATACGACTTGCAGAATATAAACTAAAAGGACAAAATTTTTAAGTGTATTTTCTGATTGCGAGCTAGGTTGTGTGTGGTTGTAAGATTCACGATGAAACATATTCTTCCTCGGATAATGCAGAAGTTGCCCCTAAATGTCTGTTATTATACTTAGATTCATGGGGTTTGGAAAGTATTTCTGACAGTTTTTCCATTTCTTCTGATAAGAATTTAAACGCTCCAAGCAAGCTCCATTTTTCGGATTGTTCAAGTTCATTTAAGTTTAAGTTTTCTAATTGATACTTTATTTTTTCAAAATTATCAGTAATGCTTTTTATATTTTTTTTGTTGCTATGTTGTTGAGGTGCTTTTGTATCTTTTAGTACAGTTCCAGTAATAATGTTTCTTAATGATTTTACACTGACATTACTTGGGAGTTGCTCTATAATTTTAATTCTTTCTTGAGTTGGTACCGATAGCAATGCTTTAAAGTGTTCAAAACCAAAATCTGTTCTACGATAGGTTGTCACATCAAATTCTTCTGAAACGCGAATATATTGATTTGCAGTTGTGTAGTACATGTTTAGATGTTCTTCACAAAATAGCTTCCAGCCATTTTTATTGCTTGCATAAAATCTGTCTTTAATTTCTGCAATCATTTTTCCTTTTAGAAAAAAAGCTTCTGTTTGCGCATTATCGATTCGATTCAGAAATGAAATGTATTCATTTTTGTTCCATGTATTTCTTTCTACTTTTTGGGCATCAAATTGATACTGAATTTTTGTTACTGTATACGCAAGGTCTTTTTTTTCTACGTGATGTTCATTTTTTATAACTTCGAGTGAATTGATTGGCGCGCTAGAAACAGTAGGCTCTAATATTTCTGTATTTGCACTGGTCATTGCTGTCGTATCAATTTTAGAATCAGCGTTTTTAATTTCAGAAGGCTCTGGTTCGGTACGTGTGAACAAACCTCTTAGTGCTTTTTTAGGTTTATGCTGTTCCATATAGCGAGATCCTTTCTATAAAAGGTTTTATTAATAAGAAAACTCTAAAAATATGATGTGACGTCACATCATATCTCTAACATTTTATCATCTGAAGCTACAATTTTAACGTGCTCATTATGAAAGGGAGTTGTATTTTGCAAACAAATTTCTTTGCTGAGTGCCAAGTAGTCTTCTGCTCCGGTACATGATGGATCGTATGCCAAAACAGACTTACGAGCTTTAACCGCTTCTGCGAGTTTTACATTTTGACGAATACTTGTTTTAAACACACAATTTTTGAGAGTTTCAATTGCTGCAACTTTATCAATGATTTCTCGCGAAAGCTTGGTGCGAGAGTCAAACATTGTGACGACGAGTCCTGTTATTTTGAGTTTTGGATTTAACTCTTCTTGTATGAGACTAATAGTTTCTAATAATAAATTTAAACCATCAAATGCAAAAGGATGTGCTTGAAGAGAAATTAATACTTCGGTTGCAGCATTTAGAGCATTGACGCTCAATAAGCCAAGACTTGGAGGTGTATCTAAAATTATGAAATCATACAACTCATGGAGCGCTGAAAGTGCTTTTTTTAATCTGTTTTCTCTACCAATTTCGCCAGCCATTCTACTTTCAAATTCTGATAAATGAATAGAAGCAGGAGCGATATGAAGATTTTCGTATTGTGTTTCTAAAATCACATCTTCAATGTTGGTTTTTTTAGGTTCTACTAAAAGTTCAAACACACTTTTTTCAACTTGATTGATATCAATACCCAAACCTGTTGTGGCATTAGATTGTGAATCGAGATCAACAACCAAAACTCTTTGTCCAAGTTTTGCAAGTCCTGCTGCCACGTTAATCACAGTGGTTGTTTTTCCGCAACCACCCTTTTGATTACAAACAGATATTATACGAACTTTTTTAGGCTTTAGATAAGTTGTTGTTAATGAACTTGAAATATTAGCTTTTGTTGCACCAATACGTTTTGCTTTTTTATCAGACATAAATACTCCCTAGCGAAAGGAATGATAAGGTGGCTAATTGAGTTGTTTGCAGCAGCAATTTTAAATTATGCTCAGCAATACTGTTAAGGATTTCTATTCATGACTCCATTGTAGTTTCCTTAGTATATTACTTTTAATTGCAATACTTTTAACTGCTTAGACCTTTAAGTAATTCTTTAAAGTATTGTCAAATTTTTGACTGGGCAAGAATAACTCATTATTTAGGAACACACATGTTAATCCCCAAAATATTTTCGTTACTTGGATTTTTAGGCGTTGCTTTCGGTGCTTTTGGAGCTCATTTGATTAAATATAGAGTTTCAAGTGAACATTTAGAAAACTGGAAAACAGCGACATTTTATTTGTTTGTGCATGCTATTGTTGGTTTTATTGCGTTTAATTGTACTAAAAAACATAGGTCACAATATTGTTTTATTAGTGGAATTTTAATTTTTTGTGGTTCGTTGTATTTGTTGGTTTTATTAAATAAACCCATTTTAGGTGCTGTCACTCCAATTGGAGGGGGGTTATTTTTACTTGGATGGTTATTTCTTTTGCTAGACTTTTCAAAAGAACCAAATAGCATTATAAGAAAGTAAATAAACTAGAGGGAATATGTCAAACAAACAAAAAAAAGATGATTCAGAACCTAATTTGAGTCATCGAATTGTAACAAAACTATCTTATTTTTTAACCAAGACATTTTACTTTAAAGGAACGGCTCCTTCTCATACCCAAGAAAAAACACATCACTGGTTTAGAGTGTTGTGTTTAACGGGAGTGGATTATTTTTCTACATTGGCTTATCAGCCAGGAATTGCGTTGTTAGCTGTGGGAGCGCTGGCTCCGTTTGCGTCTTTGTTACTTGTGTTAGTCACTTTATTTGGCGCTGTTCCCACTTATAGAGAAGTGGCAAAGAGATCGTATACAGGACAAGGCTCTATCGCAATGTTAGAAAACTTGCTCAGTGGATGGAGTGGTAAATTTGCTGTTTTAGGTTTAATAGCCTTTGCTGTTACAGACTTTTTTATAACTATCACATTATCAGCATCCGATGCCGCAGCCCACATTGTAGAAAATCCTTTTTTAAATCATCTTGTTGGGCATTCTGCTCTTGGTGTTTCTATCGTTTTAGTAATTTTTTTAGGAATTGTTTTTTATATTGGTTTTAGAGAAGCAATTATTGTTGCTATTTTAGCAACTATTCCTTTTTTATTTTTAACACTTTTTGTTATTGGCAAGTGCATTTACGTAATCATTAACCAACCAAGCGTATTTTATCAGTGGAGCGCAGAACCAATTTTTAAAATGGACTGGTTTGCTTTATTTGTAATTACGGCATTGGCTTTTCCAAAATTGGCACTAGGTTTGAGCGGTTTTGAAACTGGGGTATCTGTTATGCCTTTAGTTCAAAATAGTCCCAAAAATAAACCAGAAAAGCCTACAATTTATGTACCATTAAAAAGAATTAATGGTACTAAAAAGCTTTTGCTTTGGTCTGCATTGATTATGTCTGTTTATTTAATTACCTCTAGTTTTGTCACATCTGTCTTGGTAAATCAAAAACAAGTTGCTGATGGAGGCGAAGCATCTGGTAGAGCTTTATCTTATTTAGCACATAAATATATTGGCGAAATTTATGGAACTATTTATGATGCTTCTACGATAATTATTTTGTGGTTTGCTGGTGCTTCTGCGCTTGCTGGATTGTTAAATATCATTCCACGGTATTTACCTCGATTTGGTATGGCACCGCAGTGGGTTTCTTTAAGACGACCTTTAGTCATAATAATTACATGTATTAGCGTTTTTATTTTGATTATATTTAACGCTAATATTAATGCTCAGGCGGGTGCATATGCAACTGGAGTTCTTGCTTTAATATTGTCTGCATCTATTGCCGTTACTCTCTCGTTAATGAGAGAAAATAAGGCGTTAAAATCTAAAAAAATTAAATTTAAAACTTTTTACTTTACTTTAGTTTCTCTAGTATTTGCTTACACTTTGATTGATAATGTAAAAGCAAGGCCAGATGGATTAATTATTGCAGGAATTTTCTTTTTATTAATTCTATTAGCTAGCGCTATAAGCCGTTGGCGGAGAGCTTTTGAGTTAAGAGTTGAATCACATAATATTGTCGGCCCTGGTTCAGAACTTTTATGGAATCAAATTAGAAATAAAAAAGTCAATTTAGTTCCTATTTCTTCTGGAGATAAAAAATGGTTTAAAAGAAAAGAAGAAAAAATTAAAAAATTTTACAAATGCACTGACCCTCTGGCGTTTTTAGCTGTTTCGTTAAGAGATGATAGAAGTGAGTTTCAAACACCACTAGTTATTAAAGTTTCCCGAATGTTTAATAATCCAGAAAATTATTTAATAGAAGTATCTGGTGCCGTCGCAATTCCAAATACAGTTGCTTATATTAGCGAACAAATTGATCCCATTGCCATTTACTTAGGTCTTGCAAGAAAAAATGCAATGGAGCAAGCAATCTTTTATGTGTTATTTGGTGAGGGCGAAATTGGAATACTAACGTATAAAGTTTTGGTTCAGTATTGGGAGTCTACCGAAGAAGATGATGTTAGACCTGTGTTGTTTTTAATGTCAGAATAATAGGTTATAGTATGTCTAAGTTTTTTATAATTTTAGGAGTTATATTTATATTAATTGGAGTATTTTGGCCTTTACTCAAAAAAATAAATTTTGGGCAACTTCCAGGAGATATCATTATTAAAGGCGAAAATACAACTTTTTACTTTCCTATTGTTACTTCAATTATAATTAGTATAATATTAAGCTTAATTCTTTGGTTTTTTAATAAAAAATAAAATATTTATCTATAATAATTTATAAAATAATATCTTTAAAATTTCTTAATATTAATTTTAAAACTAAATCATTTTTTATTTCTTAATTGATTTAATTAAAATTATAATTTATTATTTTTGTAATAATATGTATTTTTAAACTTAAATAAATTTTAATATTATGGGTGCTTTTATGAATTTAGGCTATCGAGTATTAAAATTCTCGATTTTAGCATTAGGTTTTTTAGTCAATACATTATTAGCGGCTCAGCAAAAAATAGGTTTTTTAGAGTTTATAAATTTATATGAAACAAATAGTTTAGGTGTGAAGTCGATTAAAGCTAATTTGCAGAGCTTAGACTTAGAACATGCTCAAGCAGAATTGTTAACACAGCCTCAAGGTTTTGTAGAATTTTCAAAAAATAACGACAAATCACCAAGCTTAACTCCAGATTTTTCTGGACTGTCGCGTTATGGATCTCAATTTAGAGTTGGTTTGCAGTCGCAACAATCGTTTGGCTTAAAACATAAACTTTATTTTATTACTGAAAATCAGGGTTTTGAGCGGGCAGTTTCTCTCTCTGAGCAGAATAAAAATATGACAAGACTTGGAGTTGCTGTTGAGCTTGAATTGCCAATTTGGAAAAATGGGTTTGGTGAAAATTTAAAGTATCAAAAAGAGTCGTTATTGAAGCTTGCTAAATCACAAGAATTAAAAAATCAGTTTGAGCTATTAGCAAAAAAAATAGATGCAGAAAAAATATACATTGAATATGCTTATTTGCAATCGAGTATGGAAATTCAAAAATTATTGGTTGATCAAGGTGAACGGCTTTTAGCATGGGTAAAAAGGCAATACAAAGATCGTTTGTTAGAAGAGGTGCATGTAGCGCAAGCTGAGGCTGCATTAGAATCTAGAAAATTAGGGATGTTATCTAAAGAATTAAAACAAAAAAACATTTTATTAAAATTAAAAAGCCTTTTGCCAGAGTATATTGAGAAAAATTTTATTGCAGAAAATATTGATGAGATAGAAAAATATTTATTTTTAAAAAATATTACAGAAGAAAGAAAAGATATTCTTGCTCTTCAAGAATCAATTTTTGCAGAAACGGCTAATATCTATTTACAAAAAGAATCTCTTAAACCAGAGTTAAACTTTAATTTTCAGTTTATAAGTTACAAAAAAATTCATAACACAGATAATTTAACCAATTGCCAAGGTTTAACGAATTGTAGCTTGATAGGTGCTACATTAAGTTTTGTAGTACCATTAGATTTTTCTACTGTTCAACTAGCTCAAAATGCTGCTCAAGATAGAATTCATTCGTTAAAACTCAATCTTTCCCAAGAAATTTTAAATTCTAAATCTGAATTTGAAATTCTTAGGCAACAAAATGATTCATTAGATAAGCAAATTTTGTCTTTAAAAGATTTAATTAAAATTCATGAAAATAGACTCGAATTTGAGCGTGCTCGTCAACGACGAGGTCGTGCGACAACATTTGATTTGATCAATTCAGAACAAGATTTATCAGAAAGCAAGGATCGATTAGTTGAAGCAAAGTCAGCAAGACTTGCGGTTTTAAGTCAGTATAAACTTTATGAGGTTTTGCCATGAGCTTGCCAGCACTTGCCGTAAAAAGACCCGTTTTTATTAGCAGTATAATTTTACTTATGCTTTTTGGTGGTTTGTTAAGTATTAAAAATTTACCTGTTAGTTTATTTCCAGAAACAAATATTCCTTATATTGCAATTTCAACTTTATATCCCGGTGCTGGCCCTAAAGAAGTTGAGCTATCTGTTTCAAATTATCTCGAAGAAGAGCTTTCTACTGTCGAAGGTGTAAAAAAAATCAATGCCGTAAGCCGTGATTCGCTTTCTGTCGTTTGGGTAGAATTTAAAACGAGTGTCAATATTGATTCTGCAGAACAACGGGTTCGTGATAAAGTAGCTCTTGCTCGAAGTAAAATGCCAAACGAAATAGAACCTTCAATTATTGAACGCTTTAATCCTTCAAACCAGCCCGTCATTACAGCATTTGTGCAGTCTCATTCAATGAGTCGAACACAGCTCACAACTTGGACCGATCAAAACTTAAAACCTTTGTTAGCCCGTATTCCAAAAGTTGGACGTATTGAGATTTTAGGTGGGCAAAAAAGACAAATTGATATTAAAATTGATCCACGAAAAATTGAAAATTACAGAATACCCTTATTGCAAATTGTTGAAAATTTAAAAGGTGGTGGCACCAATATTCCTGCAGGGAGTGTAAATAATGGCAACGATGAAGTTGGGATTCGAGTTCTAGGTCAATATACAACGTTACAAGATGTTAGTGAAAAAATTATAACATTTAGCAATAGCGAGACCCCAGTTAGAGTTAAAGATTTTGGAGAAGTCATTGAAGGGTCAGAAAAACTACGTTCAAAAGCTTATTATAACGGTGTGTCTGGTGTGGTTGTTCAGGTTTATCGTCAATCGGGGACCAATATTGTTTCGGTCGCAGATTCTATAAAAAAAGTTATTGTAAATTTTACCCAAACCAACAGAGACAATAACATACCACAAATCAATATAGTTCGTGATAGTTCAAAAATGATTAGAGATAATATTTTTGATGTATTTGAATCAATTTTAATTGGTATTTTATTGACAATTATTGTTGTGTTTTGTTTTCTAGGATCATTTCGTTCAACAATAATTACAGCCGTGGCAATTCCTAATTCATTGCTCGGTGCTTTTATATTTATGAATTTTTCAGGTTTTTCAATTAATATTCTTACATTATTGGCGTTGTCTTTGTGCGTTGGATTGTTGGTTGATGATGCAATTGTTGTTCGAGAAAATATTTTTAAAAAAATTGAAGAAGGACATTATCCTAATGATGCTGCTGTGATTGGAGCCAATGAAGTGGCTATGGCAGTAGTCGCTGTTACGTTAGCTGTGGTTTCGATGTTTGGACCTGTGGCTTTTTTACAGGGAGTAACAGGTCAATTTTTTAGAGAGTTTGGGCTCGTTGTCTGTTTTGCTGTATTGATTTCGCTTTATGATGCCATGGCTGTGGCACCAATGCTGTCGGCTTATATGGGGAAGGCAAAAGAGCAATTGCACAATTCGCAAAAAAATATTCTTGCAAAATTTTTTAAGATTATTGAAGGGGCGCAAGCGAAATTGGAGCAATTTTATGAGATTTTTTTATTAAAATCTTTAAAAAGGCCAATTCTAACTATTTTTTGCGTTGTTATTCTTGCTGTTTCTATAAGTTTTACGGCATCTAGGCTGCCTTCGGGATTTTTGCCAACGGATGAGTCGCAAGAATTTTTAGTGAGAATCGAAATGCCTTCGGGAACTAATCTAGAAACCACAGAAAAAACGGCTCTTCAAGTAGACAATCTTTTAAAAAACAAATCATTTATTGAATATACCGTGTTAACCATTGGCAATGCGCAGCAAGAAATCAATAAAGCAGATATTTTTGTGATGCTCAAATCCTCAAAAGAGCGTTCTCGCATTAAGCCAAGTTTACTTCGCGAGCAGTTGCGTACAGAGTTTGCAAAATATGAACACTTGCCCAAAGGAGCAGAAATTAGAGTGATGCAAAATGACATTTCTGGCGCAGGTCAAAGACCCTTTAACTTACTCATTCAAACCAAATCGAGCGCAGATTTGGAAAAGGTTGCAAGACCAGTATTCGCAAAGCTTAAAAGCAATTCAGCATTAATTTCTCCTGATTTAGAACTAAAAGGCGGTTCTCAAGAAATTCAAATAAAGTTACAAGAAAAAGAGTCGCAGCATTTAGGAATTACACCCGGTAATGCAGGAATGGAGCTACGTGCGCGTATTGAAGGTCTTGAAATTGGGAAATTGAGTGAAAAAGGATTTGAATATCCCATTAAAGTCATTGCTTTTGATTCTGCAGACCTTTGGCTGAAACAAAATCAACCAATACTTGTGCCTAATTTAAATATGACTCCAGTTGATTTAAGAAAAGCCGCTGCTTTTACAGTGTCGCAGTCATCCGCCAAAATTGAAAGAGTGAATAGAGCGTATTCTGCAAGAATTACAGCTGATTTAGCAGGTAATGCAAACTTAGGTGAAATTATGGAATTCATTGATGCAGCTGTGAAAGAAAGTAGCCAGGGACTAAAAGATGTGAATGTACTCTATGAAGGGGATGCGGAAAGTTATGAAGAGATGGCTGACAGTATGTCTTTGGCATTTTTATCAGGTATTGTTTTATTATTTTTAGTTTTATCGAGCCTGTATGAATCGTTTTTATTAAGTTTCTTAAATATTATCACTCTGCCGTTTGCGATTTCTGGAGCATTTTTATCGTTATGGATTTTTGGTGAAGGGGTTAATATTTTTTCAGTCATTGGTATTTTATTATTATTGGGAGTTGCAACTAAAAATTCAATACTATTAATTGATACTGCACAAGAAAGGCTAAAATTAAATAATAAAGAAACAGAAAATGATGATGGGCAAAAAATTGTAGCTGCTGCAGTTAGAAGACTAAGACCTATTTTAATGACAAGTTTAGCGTTAATTGCAGGCGCTATTCCTATTGCCATTGGTTTAAATGAAGCTTCTGCGCAAAGAACTGGAATGGGAGTTGCCATAGTGGGCGGAACAGTGACTTCAACCTTATTTACTTTGGTTCTTATCCCTTCTATTATCATGTTGGTCGAAAAAATTCAAAAAAAATTATTTAATTTTAGAAACTCAAATAACTAAATTTTATTAATTTTTTTATTTAATAAAAAATTAAAATTAAAATTAAAATACGATATTTTATTTATAATTTAGTGAAAAATACATTATTTCTGTAAAAAACACTTCCATTATTTAAATTATATGTTAAAAGTACAATGTTTTTGATATGGGTTGGGTTTTGTGTTATTAGGCAATTTAAACTATGAAAATTCAATATATTTTAAATGTATTAAATGAAAAATAAATTATAAATTCAATTAACCACGAAGATAAAGATTTTATTGAGGATATTTTTATCTCTGGTGGAGCATCTGTTGCATTAAGTTCAGATTATAAAGTAGCATGTTATTTTCCAATTACAGAAGATATATTTACCTATATTTATATTTGTAAAGTTAATAGGGCTTATAATACTGCTGCAGAAAATTATAAGCGTTTTGTATTAAATGCAAAAAATGTTTCTAATGAATATTTAATGGGAGTTCGCATAAATGAACTCAATACGGATTCAGTTGCTCATAATAATGTTTATGCTGCCTTCAAAATAGAAAGATCCTTAATTTATCAATTTGGTAGCATAAATTATTATGGGCAAAGATTTCCTGTAAAAAGAAGTTTTAAAATCAAATCAGTAATTTTTAATAGTGAAAAAGGGAATTTATTAGAAAACAAAGAATTTACTGAAGTAAAAAAATATTTAAACAAAGTTTTTTTTGATTTGGTTAATAAAGAATTTTTATTTTCTATTGATGAGATAATTAAAAAATAGTACAGAATATCCATTTGTAAAAAATTTTTGTTATTATGATTCTCCATCTTCTATTTTTTTAACAGAAGTAAAGCGCATTAAAAACTCTGGCTTTTTAATTTTTCCGTCAAGAGACATGCTTGTTTCATAAAGACAGTTATTTTCGAGTGGATCTTCAAAAAATTTTCCGCTAAATTTTACAAGTTGACCTTTTTCCATTTGTGACACTTCTTCAAATAGGTCTGAATCAGGGCTAATTAAAGTATCTTTAAAAAGGTCTGAAAAAGAATTATTCATTGTTCTTAAAAATACATCATGAGAAATTTTAATCTCAAGAACGCCTTTTCCTTCTGAATTTGCATCTATTTTACTAACTACCCCAACCCAGTTTTTTACAAATTTACCGCCTTTTTGTCTTAAGAGACTGCATAATGATTTTTCTCTTTCTGCTTTAATACCTCCCTTAAGCATGTCATTTTTGGCATTTTTAATCTCTTCTTGGGCAATTTTAACAATTGAAATGAATTCTTCTTGCTCTTTTGGTAAAGATATTTTTATGGATGATTTTTGAGTTAAAGATTTATTATTTGATATTTGTGTGTTTTCTTGAGCTGGATCTTCTCCAAATATTCCAACTAAGATAATAAAAGAAAAAAAGATTGAAAAAGTAATAAACAACCATTTTTTATAAAATGGTTTATTTGTATTGCTCATAAAATATTCCTCTAAAAAATATTAATTGATGCTTGCTGAAATTTTAATATAATAAAGGAATTAGATATAATCAAATGTTTTTTATTTTATTAAAATTTTAAGTATATTTTAAATTTTAGTAAATTTAATGTTACTGAAATTAAATATAAATAATTTTTATAAAGAGACTAAAAATCATTTTTCTATTAAAGTAAATTTTAGATTATTTGAGGAAAGATCAATGTCTAATAGGTTGCTCACCAAATCGCGTTTTAAGGTTGGTTGCGAATGCGCAACAAAACTTTTTTATTTGGATAACACTGATTATGGCAGCACTAAAAATAAAAATTCATTTTTAAAGGCACTGGCTGAGGGCGGTTTTCAGGTTGGTGAACTTGCGAAAATCTATCATCCAAACGGTATTGAAGTTAAAACCAAAGATAAAGCAAAGGCTTTGCAAGAAACTGATGAACTTTTAAAACGCGATAAAGTTGTTATTTTTGAACCAGCATTTCAGTTTGAAAATTTATTCATTCGTGTAGATATATTAATTAAAAATGGCAACTATCTTGAGATCATTGAAGTTAAAGCAAAAAGTATGAATCCTGCTGTATCAAATCATTTTTATACCAAATCAAGCATAAAAAAAGGCAAACCAAAAATTTCTTCGGAATGGGAAGCGTATTTATTGGATGTTGCTTTTCAAAAGCTCGTGCTCACCCAAGCAATGCCAGAGTTTAAAGTTACAAGTTTTTTAATGCTTGCTGATAAATCGCAATTCGCAAGCATTCATGGTTTAAATCAAAAATTTTTTCTTTGTAAAGATAGTTGTGACAATAGTATTTCAGTTAAAGTTGCTCCTGATACCTCGCAGGAAACAGTAGGCACGCCTCTATTAAAAAAAATTCAAGTTGATGATGAAGTAAAATTATTATGGAACATGAAATACCCAGAAAATAGAACCTTTTTAGAGCATGTTATATTTCTTTCTCGTGTATGCAGCACCAATGAGTTTGTTCAACCAGTTCTTTCTGTCACATGCAAAAAGTGTGAATTTAAAATTGGAAAGAAAGAAAAATTACAAAATCTTAAAAGTGGTTTTGAAAACTGTTGGATTAAAGCTGGAGCAATCACACCAAGCGAAATCGCAAAACCCCTTGTGCTTGATATTTGGAATTTTAGAGGCGTGACTGATTTAATTAAA
This sequence comes from Spirobacillus cienkowskii, assembly GCF_037081835.1. Lineage (GTDB taxonomy): Bacteria > Bdellovibrionota_B > Oligoflexia > Silvanigrellales > Silvanigrellaceae > Silvanigrella > Silvanigrella cienkowskii. The sequence continues at coordinate 296,381 of NZ_CP146516.1, forward strand.
GATCAGAAATATTTTATGGAAAATCTTACTCAAAAAGATTTTGCGGTGCGTTCAAACTCTTCAACAGCAGAAGGCCTTTCAAGTGCCGAGCGACAGTGGCTGCAAGTTAAAAAAGTACAAACTCAAGATCAAACTCCTTTTGTTAATTTACAAGGCCTCGCTCAGCAATTTGCAAGCTGGACTTTTCCGCTGCATTTTATTGATTTTGAAACCACTATGGTTGCCATTCCGTTTAACAAAGGGCGCAAACCCTATGAACAAGTTGCGTTTCAATTTTCGCATCATATTGTGTATCAAAACGGCCACATAGAGCATAAAGATCAATATCTCAATCAAGAGCGCGGCGTTTTTCCTAATTTTAATTTTTTAAGGGCGTTAAAAAAAGCGTTAGAAACTGATCAAGGCACAGTGTTTCGTTATGCTGCTCACGAAAATACTGTTCTTTGTCAAATTCGCGAGCAGTTATTAAGAACTCCAGAAAACATTGCAGACCGTACTGAACTCATTGCTTTTATAGAATCACTCACAATTTCAACCAACGATTCAGTGCAAAATTGGCAAGGGAAGCGCTCTATGGTTGATCTGTGCGAACTTGTAAAGCGTTATTATTATCATCCTCTTACAAACGGCTGCAACTCAATTAAACATGTTTTGCCCGCAATTTTAAATGACTCTCTGTTTCTTCAACAACGTTACGCGGCACCTCATTATGGCTCTAGCCAGTTTCCAAGTAAAAATTTTTGCAATTGGTCGTGGATTAAAAAAGATCAACATGGCAAAGTGTTAGACCCCTATAAATGTTTACCGCCCCTATTTAGCGATTTTAGCGAATGCGATTTTGATAATTTCAATACACTTTTTACAGAAGGTAGCATTAACGATGGAGGAGCTGCCATGACAGCTTATGCTCGCATGCAATTTACTCAAATGACAAACACAGAAGTTATCAACGTAACACAAGCACTGCTTAAATATTGCGAACTTGATACCCTTGCCATGGTGATGATTTACGAATATTGGGCAAATTTATTAGAGCAAGCAGGATTGTTAAAGGATGTTGTGTGAGGGCGAGTAGTTCACACTATTAGAAATGATCCCTCAGCAACCTGTAATAAACGAAAATGATGCTTTGACATTAATTAAATTTTTCTTAATAATAAAAAAGACGTTTTTCGTTATTAAGGAAGACCTTTATGAATGCTTTTGTTGCGAAACCCGATCGTTCAGGAAAATATATAAGACAAATTAATGGTTACAATGCTTTTAGACCAAATCCGTTGCCACCCCATCCTCCAATTGTATTAGATGAAGAAAGCATCAGTTTGCTTGCTGAAGCGCATCAGTCTTTGGGAAGGTTGGATGGTTTGGCTGGTATTATTCCCGATCCAGATATTTTTATATATGCGTTTGTCAGAAAAGAAGCTTTGCTAAGCTCTCAAATAGAAGGCACACAGTGTTCGCTTGAGGATGTTTTGTCTGATGAGCCTCCCGAGAAAGACAGAGTTGATGATGTGGAAGAAGTCTCAAATTATGTTGCCTCTATGAAATTAGGGCTAGAGCGTTTAGTTGAAATACCAATATCCTCAAGGCTTATTAAAGAGATTCATACTCGACTTATGAATGGTGTTCGAGGAGCAAACAAAATACCTGGCGAATATCGCACAACACAAAATTGGCTTGGAAGACTGGGTGCAACCCTTGAAACTGCTGATTTTATACCGCCTCCTCCACATGAAGTAGAAAACTGTATGGGTGAGCTAGAAAAGTTTATTCATTATGAAAAAAACTTGCCTTTGCTTGTAAAGGCAGCGCTAATTCATTCTCAGTTCGAAACAATTCACCCGTTTTTAGACGGTAATGGAAGAGTTGGGAGGTTGTTAATTACCCTACTTCTTTGCGATTGGAATTTACTAAAAAAACCTCTTTTATATTTAAGTTATTTTTTAAAAGCTAACCGTACAGAATATTACAATAGATTAAACCGTATTAGAACTCATGGTGATTACGAAAATTGGATTAAATTTTTTCTGCGAGGAATTATTGAAACGTCGGAGTCCGCGGTGATAACAGCTCAAAATATTGTAAAATTACATAGTTCTGATCGTATGAAAATAAATGACTCCAAGCCATCTCCTATTATGAATCAAATATTTGATAAAATATGCCGTATGCCAATTCAAAGTGTGCCCTCACTTTCTAAAAGTCTTAATACCACTATTCCAACAATTCAGCGCTCAATTAATAAAATGGTTAAATTAGGAATAGTGAAAGAGATTACAGGACAAGCACGTTACCGTAGATTTGCATATGTAAAATATTTAAAATTACTAGTTGAGGGAACTTCTCAAAAACCGGGGTAAGTACTGCGAGATTCGATATCATATATCTGAAAACCAAAGTTTCTCTAAGTTTCCATTTTTGCGCAGTCTCTATTTAAAATCATTTATATTTTTGGATATCTATTTTAATAAAGAATTTTTTGAAATGTTTATGTTTTTTAATGAAAAAATTATCAGGTAGTTTTATTGCGAAATTTTTTATAATCCTGATAATTTTTTTGGATCGGCATTTTTTTTAGCTGTTTTGTAGGTTTTGAATTTCAGTGAGCGATAGTCCAGATGCTTTTTGAATAATTTCTAAAGAAACTCCAGCTAAAAGAAGATTTTTAGCCATTTTTTTAACCCCTCGCACTTCACCAATAACAATGCCTTCATCTTTCGCCGTATCCAGCCCCGTGACATAATCGTGTTCAAACTTGCGTTTGGCATCATAACGAGCACGAATGCCCGAATCGAGGCTCATGTTTTCGAGTTGTTTATATGCTTTGGTCATTGCAGGAATGTTCATTTGCAAAACCTCTTCTTTGGTTGGCTGCTTTAAAAAGCGGAGCTAGTTATTTTAAATTGATTTCTTGCTGTATGCTGTGAATTTCTGCAAGGGATAATTCTGTAAATTCTACAATTTCATCGAGTGGTTTGTTTTTTTTGAGCATTTTTATTGCTGTTTTTATACTTCTTTCTTTATCACCCTCTTCCCTAGCCGTATCCAGCCCCGTGACATAATCGTGTTCAAACTTGCGTTTGGCGTCGTAACGGGCACGAATACCCGAGTCGAGGCTCATGTTTTCGAGTTGTTTGTATGCTTTGGTAATTGCAGGAATGTTCATTTGCAAAACCTCTTCTTTGCTTGGTTGCTTTAAAAAGCGGAGCTAGTTATTTTAAATTGAGTTCTTGCTGTATGCTGTGAATTTCTGCAAGGGATAATTCTGTAAATTCTACAATTTCATCGAGTGGTTTGTTTTTTTGGAGCATTTTTATTGCTGTGTTAATTTTTTCTTTTTTAACCCCTCGCTCTTCACCAATAACAATGCCTTCATCACGCCCTTCATCTTTCGCCGTATCCAGCCCTGTCACGTAATCGTGTTCAAACTTGCGTTTGGCGTCGTAACGGGCACGAATGCTAGAATCGAGGCTCATGTTTTCGAGTTGTTTGTATGCTTTGGTAATTGCAGGGATGTTCATTTGCAAAACCTCATCTTTGCTTGGTTGCTTTAAAAAGCGCAACCATTTTTCTAGGGTATTATAGTTACCCGAAGGGAGTTTTGCTAGATCTAAATAATG